>CAJXIT010000419.1 GCA_913054055.1 uncultured Thalassolituus sp. | reverse complement strand
TTAAATTTTTGTAATAAAGACTGCCTAAATGGCGAGCTTGAGGCTAATATAAGGGAGTGCTTCATGGCATGTTTTCCTAACCTAAATCAGATTTGGCATTCACCCTTGAGGTTAGATGATCATGCCATAAGTTTTCCAATTCCAATTCAACCCCTGATACCTCTTCATCGCCATCGTTAATGCGATCACTGGGCGTACCCGGCAATTTAATAATCACATCAGAAAGTTTCGAATAATAACCCGTAATGGCCAAGCTATACGCCTTTGGTTGATGCAACCAAACAACTTCCGCTGTTTTAGCAATCTCAGGTTTTAAATCTGGGTTTCCTAACAACGCCGCACTGTTTGTAATATCCGTTTCACTGCGACTGGGGGCTCTGAATGATTCACCGTATAAGAGCTTCAAGGTATCCGATGTATTGATGTCCCAAATCAAACCGGCTCTGGGTGAAATATGAGACCCAAAATTACTGTAGTCATCTAAACGCAAGCCCAACACATAATGTAAATCATCTTGAATATAGTTTTGATGCTGAACAAACGCCCCCATAATAGTGCGACTGGTTAAAGGGGCTTGAGGCAAATACGCAGAAGAAAAACCAGAAAGATTCGCGTCACTATCCACGATTTTAGGTTCACGCCATTCAAAACCAAATGCATTTTTTTCACCTGATTTAAGGTCCTGCGTTAATACAAGTTTCACTTTAGGCTCTCTTTCCTCTATCTCACCGTCAATCACCACCTGTGTAGGGGGTGGCACCACAACCGTGGCCACATCAAAACGGTATTTAGATAGCGACAGCGATGCTGCTAACTTCCATTTGTTTTCAAGGGCCATGACATGCTCGAGGCTTGCAATCAGGGTTTCACCTTTTAATGTATTTTCAGAGTTGGATGTAAAGCCACCAATAAAAAATTCATCGTTTGAAACGGTATGTTGATGCAACAGAAATGACGTATCACCATATCGGGCCTTAAAGTGAATATTTTCTAACTCATAAGGGTCAGTGCTATCAATGTTGTCACTGATGTTTGAATCATAGATACGAATATCCTGACCTTGATCGACCCTTTTTTTCGCAAACAATTCTAATTGCCCATTATCAAAACTATGGGCCAACGAAAAGCTTGCGTGATAAGCGTTATTCAAACCGAAACCAACATCCGCTTCATTGTCGGCCTTGGTAGTGATGTTCACTATGCCGATGAATGCATTTGAACCGTACAAAGGGGAGCTTGGACCCCGAATAAATTCTACTCGATCTGCCAAATACAGATCGATCATGCCGGTGCGCAATGAACTGCCACCGCCCCAGTCTGAGTTAAGCCTTTGGCCATCCAATAAAATGAGTATTTCGCGACCCGAACCATCAAAGCGAATGCCCCTTGCCGAGTAAGAATCTGACACACTGGATTGGTCGTTGCGCTGAGATTGAAAACCGGGAACGTAATTCATAAGCTGGGATAAACGCGTTACCCCAAGCTGGCGAATTTCTTCTTTACTGTAAACCGTCACCGAAGCGGGTACAGAACGAAAGCTTTCTTCATGCAAGGTGGCCCCAGTGATCACTAGCTGACTCAACTCACCAAGGGATATTTCAAACAAATCATCCATTGCTTGCTCTGACCAAACAAAAGGAGATACGCAGATACACAGGGTAAGTGCCAAAAGAAGCGTTTTAAGGGGATTACTCAACCCTGCCTCCTAATCTGTTTGTAGAAGTGATGTTCTTAAGTGTAGTTCAATAACACTGGCTAGAAAGGCCCAAACACTTGATTAATATCAACTCTTTGCAGCAGTTTAATTAAACACCAACCTCCTTTGAAATCAGCGATCTAGATGCGCCATACCAGCGTATAAGCTATTTGGATGGCAATATGCGGTTAAATCCCCTATCTTAATTGCCATCAAAATAATAATCTCAATCGAGCACGCCCATGTCTGAACAATTCATTAAATCCAGAGCCGCCATTGCCTGGGGGCCAAACCAGCCCCTTACCATTGAAGAAGTGGATGTGATGCTACCCAAAGCCGGTGAAGTACTGGTAAAAATCATCGCCACCGGGGTATGCCATACCGATGCATTCACCCTATCCGGCGAAGACCCTGAGGGCATCTTCCCCACCATATTAGGCCATGAAGGCGGCGGCATTGTTGAGCAAGTGGGCGATGGCGTAACCAGTGTTAAAGTGGGTGATCATGTGATTCCCCTTTACACACCTGAGTGCGGCGAATGTAAATTTTGTTTATCGGGCAAAACCAACCTATGCCAAAAGATCCGCGAAACCCAAGGCAAGGGTTTGATGCCAGACGGCACCACCCGTTTTTATAAAGACGGCGAGCCTATCTATCACTACATGGGCTGCTCAACCTTTTCTGAATACACAGTACTACCAGACATCTCACTGGCAAAAGTGAACAAAGACGCACCGCTAGAAGAAGTGTGTTTATTAGGGTGTGGGGTCACAACAGGTATGGGTGCCGTCATGAACACAGCCAAGGTACAAACAGGCGACACCGTGGCCATTTTTGGCTTGGGAGGAATTGGTTTAAGTGCTGTGATCGGCGCGACCATGGCAAAAGCCAGTCGTATTATCGCCATTGATATTAACGAATCAAAATTTGATCTGGCCAAACAATTAGGTGCCACGGATTGCATTAATCCAAAAAATTTCGACAAACCCATTCAAGACGTGATCGTTGAACTGACAGATGGCGGCGTAGACTTTTCATTTGAATGTATCGGTAATGTGGATGTGATGCGTTCAGCCCTTGAGTGCTGCCACAAGGGTTGGGGCGAATCGGTAATCATAGGTGTGGCTGGGGCCGGGCAAGAAATTTCCACTCGACCATTTCAATTGGTCACAGGGCGCGTATGGCGCGGCACCGCATTTGGTGGAGTAAAAGGCCGCACTGAATTACCGGATTACGTAGAACGCTATTTAGCAGGTGAATTTAAACTGAGCGACTTTATCACCCACACCATGGGTCTTGATCAAGT
>CAJXIT010000418.1 GCA_913054055.1 uncultured Thalassolituus sp. | reverse complement strand
TTAATTATGAATGCGCTGATTAAAAGCATCGCGTTATGGATGATCATGTATTGGTTGGGAAATAAACTTGTACTCAAACCACTTAAAATATTCACAAGAAAGATTAAAAATTTCGAAATTTCGAAATCAAATAATACTCAGTTTAATCAGTTCTCTGAAAATGATTTCGAACTCTATGATCTAGAAAGCAGTTTTTCATCGCTTATTCATGAACTGAAAACTAAACAAGATGAAATAGTGACGTTAAACTCGGCTCTAGAAGAGAAAGTAAAATTACGAACAGAAGAATTAGAAAAACAGAAAGATAAAGCCGAAAAGGCCTTAAGGGTAAAATCAGACTTTCTGGCAACCATGAGTCATGAAATTCGAACCCCCATGAATGGCGTAATTGGCATGCTGGGTATTTTAGATCATTCAGATCTTGATACAGTTGATAAACAGCATGTTCAGGTGGCGAAACAAAGTGCCGACGACTTACTGACGCTCATTAACGATATTTTAGATATATCAAAAATTGAAGCAGGCAAACTGACACTGGAGATGAGTGAATTTAATTTGTTGGAAGCGTTGAATGTTATCGCGCGTTCACATGCATTAGATGCTGGCAATAAAGCACTGAAATTTGATTGTGAAATGAATATTAATGCTGATTTAGTAATCAAGGGTGATCGTATTCGCCTTGGTCAAATCATTAATAATTTAGTGAATAACGCCATAAAGTTTACCGAACAAGGAAAAGTATTATTAAGCTTTCAGGCCCAACAAAATAGTGGTGTTATCACGTTAATGGGTTGCGTGAAAGACACTGGGATTGGTGTCTCTAAAGATCGCGTTGATGATGTATTTTCTGTATTTACACAAGAGGACACATCCACCACAAGACGGTTCGGAGGTTCAGGGTTAGGCCTATCTATCGTTAAGCAGCTATGTGAAATGATGGGTGGGGATGTGTGGTTAAATCATGAGTACGAGCAGGGAGCGTGCTTTGAGTTTTCTGTTACGCTGGCTTTGAGTGAAGAACAAAATACGAGGGGGCGAACCAGCATCCATGAGACCCATGCAAAAACCGAACAAGCATCATCACCTCTTAAAGTATTGTTGGTTGAGGATAATGCAATTAATCAAATGGTGGCAATCGACTTAATTGAAGATTTAGGTCAAACCTATGTTGTAGCTGAGAATGGAAAGTTGGCACTGGAACAGCTAAATGCTGACCCAAATTTTGATGTGGTATTAATGGACTGCCAAATGCCGATTATGGATGGTTATACCGCCACTAAGGCGATTCGTAACGGAGAGGCAGGGCCAGCATATCAGTCTATCCCCATCATTGCGGTGACTGCTAATGCCATGGAAGGGGATGAACAGAAATGTTTAGATGCGGGCATGAACGCGTATTTAAGTAAGCCCATAGACGTTAATCGCTTTAAAGCCTTGTTGATACAGTTTTCTCAGCAGGTTAATGAAGGTAAATGATCCTCTTTAGATTGAAGTCTGTTATTATGCGCTCGCAAAAATTTATACACCTGATCACACATAGGCATACCTCTTGAATTCAAATACGTTCTCTTCTCTAAAGTTGCATGCACCACTGCTCAAGAATCTTGATTCTTTGGGCTACGCGTCAATGACTGAAATTCAAGCTCAGAGCCTGCCGGAAATATTACAAGGCAAGGATGTGATCGCACAGGGAAAAACCGGCTCTGGTAAAACCGCTGCCTTTGCATTGGGGTTGCTGCAAGCTTTAGATGTGAAGCGTTACTACGTGCAATCTATTGTATTGTGCCCCACCAGAGAGCTTGCTGATCAGGTTGCCAAGGAAATTCGTAAGTTAGCTCGTACTATTCACAACATTAAAGTATTAACCCTGTGTGGCGGTATGCCGTTTGGTCCACAAATTGGTTCATTGGAACACGGGGCGCATATTATTGTGGGCACCCCAGGGCGAATTGAAGAGCATGTGCGAAAAGGCACGTTACAGCTTGATCGAGTAAGCACCTTGGTATTGGATGAAGCGGATCGCATGTTAGAAATGGGCTTTCAAGAATCCCTTGATAATATCATTGCGGACATTCCTAAACAGCGCCAAACATTATTATTCAGTGCGACTTTTCCCGATAAAATTGAAGCCATTTCTCAGCGCATTATGAAAAAGCCTGTGCGCATTGAAGTGGAATCCAAACATGATGATTCCAGTATCAAACAGCAATTTTTTAAAGTGGCGAATAACAGTGAGCGTTTGCTTGCAGTTAGGTTATTGCTTTTAAAGCACAAGCCGGATAGCGCAGTTGTATTTTGTGCCACTAAGCGGGAATGCCAAGAAGTATGCAATGAACTGCATGCAGATGGTTTCAGTGTGGTGGCGTTACACGGGGATTTAGATCAGAAAGACCGTGACCAGACCCTAGTGCGTTTTTCTAATAAAAGCGCGTCTATTTTGGTGGCCACCGACGTAGCGGCCCGAGGCTTAGATATCGACAACTTAGATGCTGTCATCAATTATCAAATGGCTCGCGATCCAGAAGTTCATGTTCATAGAATCGGACGCACCGGTCGTGCAGGCAGTAATGGTTTAGCATTCACCATTTTTGTGGAAAAAGAATTTTATAATATTGGCATTCTTGAAGAATATTTAAATATTAAAGTCAGCACAGATGCATTGCCGGATATGAGTACTCTGGATGAGCCTGTGTATTATGCTGATATGGTGACGCTACAACTGGACAGCGGTAAAAAACAGAAAATCCGCCCAGGTGATATTTTGGGGGCGCTTACAGGTAAGGATGGCATCTCGGGGTCTGAGGTCGGAAAAATTAATATGTATGATAATTGGGCGTATGTGGCAGTCCATAGGGATGCGGCTAAGCCTGCGCTAAAGAAAATCAGTGAAGGTAAAATAAAAGGGCGCTCAGTGCGTGTAAGGCGCTTACGAGGTTAATGCCTAAAGCATCGATGAGATATAAAAAAGGCGCTGATATCATCAGCGCCTTTTTTTTAGGGCGG
>CAJXIT010000417.1 GCA_913054055.1 uncultured Thalassolituus sp. | reverse complement strand
TATCAAGCTTGTTTATCATAGTATGGTTGTACTCAAAAGTTTGCATTGCTTCTAATGCCGCATTAAGGTGTGAGCGGCGCTTGCCTATACTTTGAACGAAGCGAAAAAACGGCAAGTGTTGCGAATCACTCTTAAATGCTTTGTTAGGCGAATTACAGCCCATTTGTATTTGTTAGATACTCTATGAACTGATTTTCCCACCCTTGCATTCTCATTGTCTTTGGATGAGGAGTTCGGTAACTTCTAAACGGTAAATCTGAGTGCGAAAGCTTGCAGAAATGATTCGTAGGCAATCCATGAATATCTTCCATCAGCAAACCGTCATAAATATTCTTTAATCTCCAGTCGTATTTATGGTTCGTGTAGAACAGGCAAATATCTGGCTTAAGAATTTTAATTTCATCAACTAGGATTCGGTCAAACTGTGGCATTTCAAATTCAACATCACCAACGGGAGAACCGCCATTATGATCAAAGCGATTCAAATTTGACCAAGCACATGAAAAAGGCTCAATGTTAAGTAGTCTCTCTACTTTTCTTGTCACGTTCCAAAATGGTGAACTAACATAGTTTTCACCTACATTAAATTCTTCATAGCATGACATTTGCGCATTTATATCAGTATATTCTGATGCCCAACCATAAGTTTCCTGGCCAATGATCAGCAACTTTGTTTCTTGACCGTAGTATGCTTTTGGATTAATCAATAATGGACCATGAAGACATTCTTTACTAAATTTATCAGTAAAACACTGAAAATCATTTAATGATTTTTGGTAAAGATTTTTTAGTAACTCATTGGATGAAATCATTTTAGTCCTTACAATTTATATATTAATTCTACTCGCGACACTAATGCGCCTAACGCCCTGTTAACAGACTAAATATTGTTGGCTAAAATTAGCGACGAAGGATCAAATGCCAACAGTATTTTGTCCTTATTTAACAGTTTGTTAGCTGCTGTTGTAATGGTTTTAAAGACCAAATAGCCACTTTTCTATTTTGCTGGCGTCTGTTTGACTGAAAACCATTAGGCTTGAATGTGCGCGATTTTCAAATATTAGCTTTGTTAACTGCTTATTGTTGACCGACGAAAAGTAACTTGGCGGTGAAATTGAGTCGACATTCGAATTTATTAACAAAGCTGGTTTACTGCTTTCAATTAAATTTATTAATAAATCCGTTTCTTCTAAAGTAACTGATGCTTCATTCATTGTATGGGTAACAATATCATCTACTCTATCAGAAAATAAACTGCTCAGCTTGGGAGCCTTATTTGGTAAATACTCTTTTGCGGCAAGGTCGAATCTCATCATAGGAGCTAGTAAAATAGCTGCATCTACATATTCAGATGACAGTAAGTTGCTTGCCGCTAGAGTTCCCATTGAGTGCCCAACAACAACTGTTAATTCTTTGTCACCTTTTTTATTTGCTAATTGACTGAGTAGTTGAGAAAGCACCCGATGTTCTTTAGAACCGAAAGCAAATTTTTCTAGTGATTCGCCATGACCAAATAAATCAGGGATGATAACTTTCATGCCGAGCGCCCTAAAATAAATAGCAGTAGCTATCATAACTTCCTTTTTGCCGCCATATCCATGCAACAATAGAGCTGTCCCCTTGAAACGATTAAATGTATTAGGAGTCATTGTGTGAGATATCGTATTCTCTACTCCATTGCCTACTGCGTGAAGGTTGTAATATACAGAACTACCCACAGGAAAGTTTTCAGAGAGGTAAGGGGGCGCTGCAAGATATTGGATACACTCCTTTGAATTATGCGAACAGAACTCATGTTTTGTGAAACCAATTTCTTCAGGTTTAGCTTTGATAAATTCTGCCTCTGATAGGTAAAGATCAGGATTAGATATTATGTAGCTTCCAATTGAAGTACAGCCAGATAATAACTGAGCGAAAACAATTAGGAAAACTAGTTTAATTTTGTTGTTCATCTTTACTACAGTATTTTAAGTTACTCACGGAACTCTGCTTTGGCAGCTAACGCCGCCAGCAGGGGCCTAAAAACCAGAGCGAAGCGGCGGTTTTTTGGTCCCTCTGGCTGGCTTTGTTAGCTTTTTTCGCTGACTTTTCCAAGCACGTAGTTTATAAATGCGCTACATGAAACCAACATATATTTTGCGTCACTATAGCTAATGGAGTCCTTCTCAAGGAGGGCGTGTCTTATACCCCCAGAGTCGTTTGTGTACCCATACAAGTTTGATAAGGCATTTTTAAAGGCCGGATGAAGGTTGTGACTTTTTTCAATCTGCTTTAGTGCAGAGCCTAATGTGGCTTTTGGATCATCAGACACTGCTTTACATAAAGACTCAACAGCACTAATTGATTCTTTGATAGAGTTTCTATAATCCGGTGATTTTCTGTCTGAGAGAAAACCCAGGGAAGTTTTAAGATGCTCACTTGCTCCGGTGAACTTAGTTGAGGACTTTATTGCTTCTTCAATGCTCTCAATTTCTTCTTCACTTGTTATGTCCGTTAGTTGCTTGCCAACAAACCTATACGCAGACAGCTCATTCTCTAGAACATGATTGCAAAAAGATACAAAACTATCAGAAAGCTCTTCCGGACAATTCTGTGCCGTAAACTCTATAAAGTCATAAACCTCGTACCACTCAATTTTATAATATGTTCCACGTAATCGAGTTAGTACACCGTCCATGTAATTTGGCATATTATCTAGAGGGATTTTAAATAGGTTGTGCCAGTAGCACTGGAATAGGCCATACAAATTTGAGGATTGAAAGGCTCCCGAGTAGTGTGAATATTCGTTACTATCCCAAATGCAAACATGTAATGCATTCCACAAACTATGGCGAAGAGGGTCATCCATACCATCCTTTTGGATGGAATCCTTAACCGGGCTAAACCCTTTCCTTTTAGAAAATAACACTAATCTCTCCTGAGAAGCTAACAGCTTATTGAACACCATTTTGGTGGTTTATAACACACCAAAACGGCGTATATTACATACCATGATAATTTCACCAATAAT
>CAJXIT010000416.1 GCA_913054055.1 uncultured Thalassolituus sp. | reverse complement strand
ACACTGATTAAGTATTCTTGTATGTACCGGTCTAACTCTATGATTTTTGGCCAAATCAGATCGCGATTCGTGGTGGAATAATATTCATATAATAAGCGCTCATGCTCAGAAAGCGCCGAACGTAAGCGTTTGATGAGCGCCAGCTTAGGTAGCTGAATTGTTACTAAGTTTTGAGTGGTTTCACTGGCTTTATGCCCATTTTCACTAATGGTGAACGCTAAACCCACTGCAATGGCTAAAACAAGTGTGAAAGCTAGCCATAATCGAATAGATAGGGTATTCAAATCAATTCTCTAAAAAATGCTTCAACTTTTAGCATAGACAATTAATGGTGAGGTTTTGCTTTATCAGGGCGAAAACGGTTAAAAATAAGGCTTTATTTATAAATCCATCAATCGATCCTGCATTTTTAATGGCAATTAAGGAGACAAGCATCACGAATTGGATAAAATTTTGAGGAGAGTGATGTGAGTTCACATTTTATTTTGACGCTTTACCGTAGGATTTGCGACGCTTTTCAAGCATACAATGATTATAAAAAAGGAAAATACAATGTTAAAGCAATTAGCTATCGTAATCGCAGCAAGCACTCTAATGGCTTGTGGAGAAGAAGCAACACAAGTGACAGAAGCGCCAGCGACAACAGAAACCATTGAAGTGATTGCAGAAAGTGCAGCCGTTGAAGTGGCACAAGCAACTGAAACCGCTGAAGTTGCAGTTGAAACCGCTGAAGCAGCCACGCAAACGGTTGAAGTAGCAGCAGAACCAGCTGAAGCAGCCACAGAAGCAGTCGCTACCGGTACTGTTGCTGAGTAATATTTTTAAAAGTACTGGAGTAATCATGTATTCCAGTACTTCCTTTGATTATCTATCAAATAATGCTCATTCGAGCATTCTGTTATGACTAACCCCGCCAAGTGTAAACAATAAGTGCCTAAAATCTGACTTTATGAGACGTATTCATTAGGATATGGTTTTTGTATTTTTGGAATTCATGTGCGACTTCAAGTAGCGGCATTTCATGTGCGAACCAATTTATCGTACTTAGTCCATGAGGGGCTATCCGCTGATATTTTATATCAAAAGATTGGTCTTACTCGTGAGCAATTAGACGAACCCGGTTTTATGGTTGATGTATCCCTGTCTGAAACCTTATTGGAGTTTGGGTCAAAACAATTGGATGCACCTGACCTAGGTTTTAGAATCGGAAAGTGGGGGGACAGCGGTCGTTGGGGAGTGCTGGGGCACATGGTGGATTGCGCACAATCCATTGAGCAAGCGCTTCTACTGCAAAGGCGTTATCAAAGCCTTGTGGGCAACAGTTCTAAATCTGAATTCACAGTACATGATAAAAAGGCGTATTTAAAATGGGTGCCGCACCATTCCTGTAGTCGGCATTTAAGCGAAGAAGTGGTCACCAGTTGGGTCGCCTTTGCAAAAAAAGCCATTGGCTTAAAACTTAACCCGTTAGAGATACATTTTTCACATTCTTTAGTGGCCAACTTGGCCGATTATGAAGCTTTTTTTGAATGCCCTGTGTACTTTGACAGTGAATTTACAGGCATTGTATTTCCAGCAGATATCCTGCATTTACCGTTAGTGGGGTACAACCCAGATCTATTAAATGTTCTCACCAGTTATGGGGACATCATTGTTCGTAAAAAACAAAAAAGTGCCGCTAACGAGATCATCACACAATACATAATGAATACGTTAAGCGAAAAGGTGCCCACACTGAATGATGCGGCCGAATTTTTAGGCGTGAGTTCACGTAGTTTACAGCGGAAGTTTAAAGAGCAGGGGACAAACTTTAAAACCATTGTTGACGATGTTCGTAAGGACTATGCTTATTCTTACTTGCTGCAAACCAATTATAAAATGAGCTACATTGCTCAGGTATTGGGTTTTTCAGAGCAGAGTGTTTTTCAGCGAGCGTTTAAACGTTGGACAGGAATGACGCCAGGGGAGTATCGAGAATCAAACGGCAAACAACTAAACAATGATTAATAGTTAATGATTAGTAGTTAATGATTAGTAGTTAATGAATAAAAAAACCGATGCTAGCATCGGTTTTTTTATGTCTAAAAGTATTTTACAAGCTTAATACTTTAAACCCATTTTCCCATAGATAAACGACATGCACCAAGCAGGTCCAATCATTAAGAATTGAACATCCTTAAAGAATGACGGTTTTTTACCTTCTACTTCGTGGCCATAAAACTGCAACGCCCATAAAAATACAAAATAGCCGCCTGCAGCAGGCAGTAAATAACCTGGGAATGCAGCATCAAAAGATACAACGATGAAATAACACAATGCAGTAAACGCGGCCATACCGATGCTAAGTGGCAAAGACAGCATGCCGTAATACATAACAATGCCCACAGAAACGATGCTAGCCCAGTTTAAGTGTGGTGACACCTCTAACATGGCAGCGGGTGTGGGAATGACAAATACGAACGCCATAACCGTGAGAAAAATTTGTGGCACACAAAACCAATGAATGCGCTTGTTCACTTTATTTTGGTGGCTTGCACCGTATTCATCTAGCCACTGCTGAATGTTTTTAGCCATGAGTCATTTCCTCTATTTTTCTTCTTATGGTTTATGAATGTAAGGTATTTAAGATAACAAAGTGACCACAGATAGCACTACCAATATAAGCCTTATGTATTGACCTAAGGGGCCAATTGGGCCTTAATTGCAAGTATTGTGATTTTAATATGGCTATTTTCATGGAAACAGCACCAAAGCGCGTTTCAATACACTGGGTTAAGGCCATCTTAGCGGCGGCTAAGTCCTTAGGCTGTAACGAGCAGGCCATATTAGGGGATTTAAAACTCTCACTTGATTTAGATAAGAACCAACCTGCCTATCTGACATTGGATCAAACGCAAGATATTTGGAGTAAGGCAGAATCTTTAAGTGGCCACCCATTTTTTGGTTTACTAATGGGAGAAAATGTCAGGCCGTCTTACTTTCATGCCGCAGCCTATGTGGCCATGACAAGTGAAAATTTATT
>CAJXIT010000415.1 GCA_913054055.1 uncultured Thalassolituus sp. | reverse complement strand
GTAGATTATCCGCTCCCTTTTGTTAGATGGACCGAGCAACGAAATTTTGAAGCCGTACTGGATATGATGGCCAGTGGTGCACTGAATGTTGAAAAATTGATTACCCATCGGATTGAATTTGAAGACGCCAAAGAAGCTTATAATGTTTTAACTACCGATAATAAAGCACTTGGTATATTGCTTAAATATCAGAGTGAACCTTCTGTTAGGCATAATAAAACAACACAATTGAATGATGTAGAGATAATGCCATCTAAACCGGTACTTGGTTTTATTGGTGCGGGCAACTATGCATCTCGTGTATTGATACCAGCATTTAAAGCTGCTGGTGGGCAGTTGCATACAATTAGTACTGCTGGCGGTATTAATGGTGTTATTCATGGTTCTAAGGCGGGTTTTAAAGAGGCTACTACTGATACTGATTCGTTAATAGTTAACCCTGCTGTAAATACACTTGCGATTGTCACTCAGCATAACTCTCATGCTTCTTTTGTTACTAAGGCATTGAATGCAGGCAAGCATGTTTTTGTAGAAAAGCCACTGGCAATAACAGATGAAGAGCTTGATAGCGTTGAGGAAGCATTTAATAAAACCGGTGGTAAACAAAGTTTAATGGTTGGTTTTAACCGTCGCTTCTCTCCTCAAGTTAAAAAAATGAAAAACCTTCTTTCGTTGGTTAAAGAGCCTAAGACGTTTATCATGACAATGAATGCAGGGGCTATACCAGAAGATCATTGGACTCAAGATAACGAAGTTGGCGGTGGTCGAATTATTGGTGAGGCATGTCATTTTATCGATTTGATGCGCTTTTTAGCTGATAGTGAAATAGTATCCATTCAAGCAAGGAGAATGGGAAATAATTATTCACAACGGGTTACAGAAGATAAAGCATCAATAACCATTGGCTTTGCTGATGGTTCTCATGGAACGGTTCATTATTTTGCTAATGGTGCAGCAAATTTCCCTAAGGAGCGGGTAGAAGTGTTCGCTGCAGGCGGTGTTCTCCAATTGGATAACTTTAGAAAACTAAAAGGTTATAGTTGGCCTGGTTTTAAAAGAATGAATTTATGGAGGCAGCATAAAGGTCAGGAAGATTGTTGCGCTGAGTTTTTGGCAGCTATAGAGTCAGGTTCTGAATCACCAATCAGTCCTCAGGAAATATTTGAGGTTGCACGTGCTTCAATTGAGGCGGCTCGCCAATTGAGAGTGCAGGTTTAATCGATGTATAACAAACTATTGAGACTTTACCATACGGTAAAGCCTCTGCGTTTTGAACAGATCTTTTACCGGCTATGGTATCGGTTTTTTCCACTTTTAAAGTTAACGCCAAGTTTAAAACTTACCACTTCAAATACTTGGGCTTGGTCTGCTTTAGAGGTGGTTAAACCGTCATTTATATCACACAAAGAGGTCGTATTTCTTAACAAACAAGCTTGTATTGAAAATAATGCTGATTGGAATGACGATTCACATGAAAAACTATGGCTTTATAATTTACATTACTTTGATGACTTAAATGCAGTAGATAGCTTGTCTCGAAAGAGCATTCAATATTCTTTTGTTAAAAGGTGGATTGGAGAAAACCCACCTTTAATTGGTAATGGCTGGGAGCCCTATCCAATTTCACTCCGGCTTGTTAATTTAATTAAATGGTATCAAAGAGCTGGTATTAACGATCAATCGATCATAGATAGCATTGCTTTGCAAGCTAAAGCCCTGTCTAAGCAACTTGAGTACCATATTTTAGGTAATCATCTATTTGCTAATGCAAAGGCTTTGGTATTTGTTGGCTGTTTTTTAGATGGAAAAGAAGGCCGTGATTACCTTAGTTTAGGCTTGAAACTATTGGATAGGGAGATCCCAGAGCAGTTTTTAGAGGATGGTGGGCACTTTGAGTTATCACCCATGTACCACAGTATTCTATTGTGGGATTTATTAGATCTAATTAACTTGTCACAAATATCTAAAGAGCCACTTTTACTTCATAGGCTAGAGAGCTGGAGATCATATGCGACAAAAGCCCTATTGTGGCTTGATGTCATGATCCATAATGATGATGAAGTATCATTTTTTAATGATGCAACAATCGGAGTAGCTGCGTCGCCTATTGAGTTAAAAAATTATGCCGAATCACTTGGCTTAATGACGCTTGAAAATAATAACCGATATGTATTATTAAACGATTCTGGATATACACGAATTCAGAATCCAGACTATAGCCTTTGGTTTGATCATGGAGAGGTTGGGCCAAGTTATTTACCAGGCCATGCACATGCGGATACTCTCAGCTTTGAGTTGTCAGTGGGTAGCGATCGCTTTTTTGTAAATTCAGGTACATCATTATATGGTCTGAGTGAGGAGCGCCATCGGCAACGGGGAACGGCTGCCCATAATACCGTAACTATTAATGAGGCAGACTCCTCAGAAGTATGGGGGGGGTTCAGAGTCGCGCGGCGCGCCCATGTTTCTGATTATAAGGCTGGAATAACAGATGATACGGTAACCATCTCTGCTAAGCATGATGGTTACTCACGCCTAAAGGGTGTTGGTTTTCACTCTAGAAAAATTACAGCTTCATCAAATTCTATTTTCATAAATGATACTCTAACAGGTAAATATACATCTGCTTTTGCAGTTGTTCATGTGCACCCTGATATTAAATTGAATGTATTATCTGATATGTGTATGGAATTAGTTTCTAAATCTGGAAATCTAATAACATTTAGTTCACCGGTGTCGATAAGAATGCAATCAAGTAGCTATCATCCCGCATTTGGTATTTCCGTTGCAAATAAGAAGCTATTAATGCCTATATCTAACGGTTCACTTGAAGTAAAAATGGAAGTAAAAAAAGGTGTTAACTCTTGAAAGTTTTAGTTCTATCTTTTTATTATGAACCCGACCTATGCGCAGGCTCGTTTCGTACAACCGCTTTGGTCAAAGAGCTATCTAAAAGACAGGGTGTGCAGATCGAAGTTATCACGACACTTCCAAATAGATACTCTTCCTTTTCAGTAGGGGCTGCTGAACATGAG
>CAJXIT010000414.1 GCA_913054055.1 uncultured Thalassolituus sp. | reverse complement strand
GCTCCTTCCTCAGAGGCAAACCTTCCTGTTATAGTTATCATATTTGCTCCATTTTCTATGGCAAACTTGACCATTTCTTTTAATGGACCTAATAGCTCGGCTGCACTGTCTGATCCCATACCAATTAAATCTTTTTGTTTACCAACAGTAAAGTTTTCCATGACCATATTTCCATTTGACAGATAAATATTATCTGCCTTAACACCACCAACCCCATTTTTTGCATAAAAGAATTTAGGACCTAGACTAACTCGCGCAACAGCAGGTGCTGCAGCCGGTACCAATTTAGATAAGGCATTTCCTAAAATTGAAGACAGTTTGGTACGAACCTGACTACTAGGACCAACTGCCGGTATACCCTCTAAAGTCCTCATACCATCATGTTTAATAGTTCTGACAACGTTTTCCCAAGTGCTTCTGTCAGGTGTATCAGGTGCAGCAGCACATTCATTACAGATAATTGGCGCATCCGTGTTCGGATTAGTTCCTATCATCCTCGCCATACCTAGAAGGTCGACAAATAAAATCGGATTATTCCCAGTATACTGATACAAATTACACTCAATAATACTCTCAACACACTTCTCCATCTCAGCCGAAAACAGCGGGTCAGGAGAAATAAAGCGTGTAGAAAGTGGGTCGTAATATCGGGCTTCAAAATACACCAATTCAGACGCATCACGTTCCTAAGCCGTAAGGTTGCAATGAGGCATTTTGTGCATTGGCAGAGGCGCCGTAAGGTAAATAACGGCTGCCTTGTTTTACGACACCATTCACATCTGTAGTCAGGGCCACACTGCAAAGGTGGTTGTTATGGATAAAGTATTTAGTGCTATTGATGCCACCGGCTTGGCTGATGATTTGATAGCGTGGGCTTTGTACCCAGTAGGTTGTATTGGGTTGGATAGACGTTAATACAGACCCTTCGACAAGCTCAGGGCGAACGGATTTTCATCATCCGGATTGTTTTGATAATGAGTCCACTTGTTTAAGCCTGCATCGTGACACCACAAGGGACACTCATCAAAATCACATCCAACCAAACCATAAACAAACACCCACAAAAAAGCCCGACTAAAAAGCCGGGCTTATTTATCTAGCAATCAAGACAATTTAGATGCTATCAATAATCGCATTCAGTGCCGCGCTTGGGCGCATCACTTTTTCAGCAACTGACACATCAGGGTGGTAGTAACCTTTAATGTCACAGCTTGAACCTTGAGCTGCACTTAATTGATCAACAATATCAGAGCGAGAGGCTTCTAGTTTTGCCGCCACGTCTGTGAACAATGCTTTTAGATCTGAATCTTCGTTTTGCGCTGCAAGGGCTTCAGCCCAGTACAAGCCAAGATAATAATGAGAACCACGGTTATCCACTTCACCCACACTGCGTAATGGCGAGCGATCATGATCTAGAAATTTAGATGTGGCTTCGTTTAGAGTGTCACCTAAAACAACCGCTTTTTGATTATTGGTTTTATTACCAAGATCTTCAAGCGATACCGCTAAGGCTAAAAACTCACCTAAAGAATCCCAACGCAAGTGGCTTTCTTCTACAAGCTGCTGTGCATGTTTAGGGGCTGAACCACCCGCACCCGTTTCATACAAACCACCACCCGCCAATAACGGTACGATTGAAAGCATTTTTGCACTTGTACCCAACTCTAAAATTGGGAATAAATCCGTTAGGTAATCACGCAATACGTTACCAGTAACAGAAATGGTGTTTTCGCCTTTTTTAACACGATCCATGGTGTAATTAATTGCATCTACTGGTGTTTTAATTTGAATATCCAAGCCAGTAGTATCGTGATCTTTTAGGTATTTATTTACTATGGTGATCAGGTTTGAATCGTGACCTCGGTTTTCATCTAACCAGAAGATAGCTGGCTGGCCTGTTGCTTTAGCACGATTTACCGCAAGCTTAACCCAGTCTTGAATGGGTGCATCTTTGGTTTGGCACATGCGCCAAATATCACCTTGCTCAACTGCGTGTTCAATTAGCACGCCTTCAGAACCGATCACTTGAACCGTACCAGCTTCATCTAAAATGAAGGTCTTATCGTGAGAACCGTATTCTTCTGCTTTTTGTGCCATTAGGCCCACGTTAGAAACGTTGCCCATGGTGGCCACATCAAATGCGCCGCTCTCTTTACAGAACTGAATGGTCTCTTGGAAAATTTTCGCGTAACAGCGATCAGGAATCATGGCTTTAGTATCATGTAGCTTGCCATCGGTTCCCCACATTTGACCAGAAGCACGAATAGCTGCTGGCATAGATGCATCAACAATCACATCGTTTGGTACGTGTAAGTTGGTTATGCCTTTATCAGAATCCACCATAGCCAAAGCCGGACGAGTTGCATAAACCGCTTGAATATCCGCCTCTACTTCTGCTTTTTTATCAGCCGGTAGAGATTCGATTTTGGCGTAAACATCGCCCAAACCGTTTTTAGCATCCACACCTAACTCTTCAAAAAGGGCGGCGTGTTTTTCAAATACATCTTTAAAATACACCGTTACTGCATGACCAAACATAACCGGGTCACTGACTTTCATCATGGTGGCCTTAAGGTGCAATGACAGCATCACATCATTGGCTTTAGCGTCTTGCATTTGCGCTTCAAAGAAAGCGCGTAAAGCGCTTGCGCTCATAACAGAAGCGTCAATTACTTCATTGGCCTGCAACGATGTTTTTTCTTTAAGTACTACTTCATTACCAGAAGCGGTTTGCAATACGATTTTCACATCACCTGCTGCTGGCATAACAACCGATTTTTCACTGCCGTAAAAATCGCCGCTTTCCATGTGCGCCACATGAGACTGACTATCTGCCTTCCATTCACCCATAGAGTGCGGGTGCTTTTGCGCATACTGTTTAACGGCTTTTGCCACACGACGATCGCTATTGCCTTCACGCAACACAGGGTTAACCGCGCTGCCTAGTATTTTTGAATACGTGCTTTGAATGCTTTTTTCATCGTCTGTTTGCGGGTTTACAGGATAATCTGGAATGTTGTACCCCTGCGCTTGTAATTCTGCAATGG
>CAJXIT010000413.1 GCA_913054055.1 uncultured Thalassolituus sp. | reverse complement strand
GCTGAATAATATAAATATAAGAATAATAGGATCTATACACTGTAATGAAGGACTCAGGTATTCTTTTGCGTTTGGTTCATGAGTCTATGTTAAAGCTTAACCTAGATGTTATGACTATTTATCAGAAGTGTGGCGTGACAGCGGCTCATGTTTCAGACAGTAAATCTCGATTTAAACATAAAGTAACCGATGTTTTTTGGAGCGTCGTAGAAGAAGTATCGCAGGATAAAAATATTGGTTTACGTGTTGCCGAACAATTACCCTTATTTCGCGGGCAGGTACTTGAATACTTATTTTTAAGTAGTCATACCTTTGGGGATGGTCTAAATCGTGCCTTAGATTATCAGCGTTTATTAACGGATATTTCTTCCGCGTATTTAAAAATCAATGGAAAAGACGCTGCTTTAATCCTTGATACTAAAGTAGGTGATAAGCTGAATCATCAATTTGTTGAGTGTATTTCTATTGGGATTATTCGCTTTTTTCAATCCGTAACAGATGATCACTTTAAAGTGATAAAAATGGAGTTCATGTTTGATGAACCTGAAGATATTTCTGAATATCAACGCATTTATCAGTGTGACCTTGCTTTCTCTCAGCCTCAAAACGCCATTCATTTTTCAGCAGAAGTTTTACATTATCAGTCTATACATGCTGAACCAGAGCTTTTAAAACTTCATGAGCAAGTAGCCGAGCAGCACGTGGCCCGCTTAGAGCAAGAAGATATGGTGCTTGAAGTTAGGCGGATTATTGGTGAGTTATTAGATAGTCAAGACGTAAGCTTAGAACTGGTTGCTCAAAAGCTAAATATGACCCCAAGACATTTACGTTCCATGTTAAATTTGGCCAATACCAACTTCAATCAAATATTGGCCGATTACCGGAGCTTATTAGCAAAGCGATTGCTGGTTAGAACTAATGAAGCCATTGATGAAATTGTCTATCTAACAGGGTTTTCTGAGCCGAGTACCTTCTATAGGGCCTTTAAGCGCTGGACGGGAGTAACCCCAGTCGAATACCGTAAAGCCAAAAAAGGCAGTCGTGAGCCTGAAGCGGTCTAATTCTTTATTCTAATAATGACCTAAATAAATTAAAGCCCCGTCAACATGGCCAATGCCGTGAGGGTCACTCTTTATTATTCTTTCCTCATCAAACACTCTAAAAATGGAGTGTCATAAGAATAATAAAGAGTGAATCATGCCAGCATATAGTGCGCCACTTACCGATGTTCAGTTCTTAATAGATGATGTTTTTGATTTTCAAAAGCACTATCAATCCATTTCTTCAGGTGAGCAAGCCAGTAAAGAAACCGTTTTTGCAATTCTGGAGCATTGTGCCAAATTTTGTGAAAGCGAACTTTCCCCTTTAAATCAAACGGGCGACCTAGAAGGTTGTTCTTTTAAAGATCGAGAGGTTAAAACGCCTAAGGGCTGGAAAGAGGCTTACCAGCAATACGTTAACGACGGTTGGCAAGGATTGTCTGCCCCTGAAGAGTTTGGCGGCCAAGGGTTACCTTTATCTTTAGGTGTCATTAAATCAGAAATGATTGGTACGGCTAATTGGAGTTGGGGGATGTATCCCGGCTTATCGCAAGGTGCCATGAATACGATTTTATTGCATGGCTCTGACCAGCAAAAAAAAGACTACTTACCTGCCATGGTAGAAGGGCGATGGGCAGGAACTATGTGTTTAACAGAACCTCAGTGCGGAACGGATTTAGGGCAGGTAAAAACCAGGGCTGTTGACGATGGTTGTGGTGGTTATGATATTACTGGAACCAAAATTTTCATCTCATCTGGAGAGCACGATTTTACCGAAAACATCATTCACATTGTTTTGGCTCGCACACCTGATGCCCCCAATGGCACGAAAGGCATATCGCTTTTTTTGGTACCAAAATTTCACCTAGGCGATCAAGGACAGGTTGCAGAAAGGAATGCCGTTTACTGTGATTCTATTGAAGAAAAAATGGGTATACATGGATCATCTACATGCGTCATGAATTTTGATGGCGCTAAGGGCTATTTGATTGGTGACATTAATCAAGGCTTGCATTGTATGTTTACTTTTATGAATACCGCAAGGATTGGTACATCGATTCAGGGTATTGGATCTTCGGAATTGGCTTATCAAGGATCATTGCCTTACGCAAAAGATCGCATGTCCATGCGTGCGTTATCCGGTACCAAGCAGCCTAATAAAGTTGCGGATTCTTTGATTGTACATCCGGATGTTAGGCGCATGCTTTTAACTCAAAAAGCATTTGCTGAAGGTGGCAGAGCCATGCTGTATCACGCGGCTATGATCGCAGACAAAATGATGGATGCCCATGATAAAGGCGATATGGAAACCTATGAAGAATTTGATGATGAGCTGGGATTCTTAACGCCTATTCTTAAAGCTTTTTTAACTGAGACGGGATACGAATCTGCCAATCTTGGTATGCAAATATTCGGTGGGCACGGGTTTATCAAAGAATGGGGGATGGAGCAAATTGTAAGGGATGCAAGAATTTCAACCTTATACGAGGGGACAACAGGTGTTCAGGCTTTAGATTTACTGGGGCGTAAAGTTTTACTTGGGAAGCTAAAAACATTTGATGGTTTTACCAAACAGATTAAACACTTTGTAAAAACCCATCGTAATACTAAAGAAATGAAGCCAATGATCAAGCAGCTTAAGCGTCATTTACGTCAATGGAAGTTCAGTACAATCAGAATTGCGTTAATGGCCAAAAAAGATCGTGATGCGATTGGTGGCGCGTCTGTTGATTATCTTATGTTTAGTGGTTACGTGGCCATGGCTTTTTTCTGGGCAAAGATGGCCGATTCAGCTTATACACAGCATAAAAATGAACAAGGCGTAACACCGTTTTACTTATCAAAAATTCAAACTGCGGAGTTTTATTTTGAACGTTTGTTACCAAAGGCCCAATCTCACAAAACCCTGATGCTAAAGGGCGCTAAAGGGCTAATGAATATGGATGAGAGTCAGTTTTAGCGGCTCAATATCACATTTATTAACCCCAATCATTACTATTATATTTG
>CAJXIT010000412.1 GCA_913054055.1 uncultured Thalassolituus sp. | reverse complement strand
CGTGTGCTCTTCCGATCTAATCGCTTATTGAAGCAGTTTACTCAAATGCAGAAGATGATGAAGAAAATGTCGTCTAAAGGCGGCATGAAGAAGATGATGCGTGGTATGAGCGGTATGTTACCACCGGGTATGAAAATGCCAGGTCGCTAGTCTATTATTAAACGTCCTGTACCAAATTTTACAGGCTAGAATGAGTTTTCATTCTAGCCTGTAAATCGTTTTTGGCGTAATAAACGTCGATTACGGTTGCATTCGCCGGTCAGTCAGGTAAAATCTGCCGGCTTTCTATCTGGGGCTCTCCGCGAACACGGAGTTTCAGTTTTTATTTTTGCTTGATAAAAAGCAAATCATTAGAGGATACAAAACGCATGGTTACCATTCGTTTAGCTCGTGGCGGCGCAAAAAAGCGTCCATTTTATAACATCGTTGTAGCTGACAGCCGTAACGCCCGTGACGGTCGTTTCATCGAGCGCGTTGGCTTTTTTAACCCTGTAGCTCGTGGCCAAGAAGAAGCTCTACGCTTAGATCTTGACCGTGTTGAGCATTGGGTTGCTAACGGTGCTGCTACTACTGATCGTGTAGCAAAACTGATCAAAGACGCTCGTAAAGCTGCTGCTTAATAGCGTTAAGGTATAGATTGATGAGTAGTAAACAAGAACCCGTCATCCTTGGCAAAATCGGTTCAAGTTATGGCATTAAAGGTTGGTTGAAGATCACTACCTATACCGACTCTGTTGAAGGTATCTTTGACTATTCACCTTGGCTTATTAAAGAACAAGGCGAATGGCGCGAGGTTAAGGTCGCCCAGTGGCGTTTCCAAGGTAAAGCCGTAGTTGCTTGTCTTGAAGGCGTATCAACACGGGATGAGGCGCAAGCACTGACAAATTGTGAGATTGCTGTTACCCCTGAGCAGATGGAAGTTTTGCCAGAAGATGAATTCTACTGGCGAGATCTTATCGGCTGTGAAGTGGTAAATACCAAAGGCTATAACATGGGTAAAGTGCAGGAGATCGTGGAAACAGGATCAAATGACGTACTTCTTGTTAAAGCTAACGCAAAAGATGGCTTTGGCAAAGCGGAACGTATGATTCCCTTTGTTACTGACCAGTTCATCCAAAAGGTGGATTTGACGGCAAAACAGATTTTAGTGGATTGGGATCCGGACTTTTAAGTCGAGGTAGAGCAGATGTGGTTAGGGGTAGTAACCCTGTTTCCGGAGATGTTTCGTGCCGTAACAGACTTTGGTGTAACGGGTCGTGCAGTTAGTAAAGGGTTACTAGAGTTGCAAACGTGGAATCCTCGTGATTTCACCCATGATAAACATAAAACAGTGGATGACCGCCCTTATGGTGGTGGCCCTGGAATGTTGATGATGGTGCAGCCTCTACGTGATGCCATCCATGCAGCTAAGGCTGCAGCTGGAAAAGATGCAAAGGTGATTTACCTGTCTCCTCAGGGCCGTAAGCTGACACAGCAAGGCGTTGAAGAGTTAGCAAAGTCATCCAGTTTGGTTTTAGTGTGTGGTCGATACGAAGGTGTTGATGAACGCATTATTCAAACTGAAGTGGACGAAGAGTGGTCAATTGGAGATTACGTGCTTTCGGGCGGTGAACTTCCAGCGATGACTTTGATTGATTCAGTATCAAGACTTGTTCCTGGCGTGCTAGGAAAAAAGGCTTCGGCAGAGCAGGACTCCTTCTCTGACGGTTTATTGGATTGTCCCCACTATACGCGTCCTGAAAGTTTGGATGGACTGGATGTTCCAGCCGTATTACTAAGTGGCAACCACGAACATATTAGACGCTGGCGTTTACAGCAAAGCCTAGGTAGGACTTTGTTGAGACGACCAGAATTACTTGAAAATCTAGCTCTGACTGGCGAACAAGAGAAGCTTTTAGCCGAATTTGTTGACAGCATCAAACAAGATGATTAGTCGAAGCGCAGTTATTACTAGTATGGAGTTTATTTAATGAATAACATCATCAAAATGCTCAACGAAGAGCAAATGAAAACCGACGTACCACAATTTGGTGCCGGTGATACAGTAGTTGTTAAAGTACGTGTTGTAGAAGGCGGTAAAGAGCGTCTACAGGCGTTTGAAGGCGTTGTAATCGCTAAGCGTAACCGTGGCGTTCACTCTGCATTCACAGTACGTAAAATCTCTAATGGTGAAGGTGTTGAGCGTGCGTTCCAGACTCACAGCCCAATCATCTCTAGCATCGAAGTTAAGCGTCGCGGCCGTGTTCGTCGTGCTAAGCTTTACTACCTACGTGAGCGTTCAGGTAAGTCTGCGCGTATCCGTGAGAAGCTTTCAACTAAGTAATTACTTTTTAGTAATAACTAGTTTAGCTAAAAAAAGATGCAGTGTTCGCACGAGAAACCGCCTATATGGCGGTTTTTTGTTGGCTACGATTTATACTTCTGCCTCTTTCCTCTTCTAAATACGCATAAGTCATGCATGCTGTTGATGCTCAAACCTCACTGAAGATTCAAACAAACAACAAAAATGCTCATTAATTGAATTTGCTGCTTGATCTTAGTATTGCTCGCTGGCATAGTGCTTCTAAAGTGTAATGGTGTAGCAGTACGGTGTTACAGCTTGGTTGGTTTAATCAGGCGTTAATTCAGACAATTTGCTTTGCAGCAGTAACAAATTTAATCAGGTGATAAGCATGCAACAAGATACAATCAACAACGTTCATATTAGTTCAGAAAAAGTATTAGTGACTCCAGAGGAGTTGAAGCTTGCGTTGCCATTATCTGCTCATGCTAGTCGTTATGTGATTAATGCGCGTAAAATCGTCTCAGATATCGTGCATAAGCGAGACAACAGAGTGTTGGTCATTTCAGGTCCATGCTCAATTCATGATATTGATGCCGCTAAAGAGTACGCGTTGAAACTTAAAAAGCTCCATGACGAGCTTGGCGACCAATTTTACGTGTTAATGCGGGTTTACTTTGAAAAGCCAAGAACGACAGTTGGTTGGAAAGGTATGATTAACGATCCTGACATGGATGAATCATTCGATGTTGATAAAGGATTACGCAAAGCAC
>CAJXIT010000411.1 GCA_913054055.1 uncultured Thalassolituus sp. | reverse complement strand
TTCAAGGCCGACTTGCTGGCGCGATTTAATTGATTGCGGCTAAATAAAAATTGCCAGCGACGACCACCCATTTGCCGCCACAAAATAGCTGAGCGCACAGCGCATAATAAAAGTGTTCTTATTTTATTGGCAGTAGCCGGGTTTCTAAGGTGCTGCGCATCGCCGGTCACATGAATTCGAAATCGAAAGGTGCTTAAGGTTTCCTGGTATAAACCAGAAAGGTTGGCAATTAAGTTTTCATGAGTGCTATGAAAGTGGTCCAGCTGACGTTTTGAATTGTCAATGCCGCCACTGATCTTACTCATCATGCCACGGTTTTTTCTGGCTTTTTTCTCAAGGTGTAGAACCCCTAGGGCATAACGCATTACATCTGGAGACGAGCCTGTTTTGTTTTTTCCGTCTGTTAAAAAGCGAACTTCTTGAAAGCCAAGTTTAAGATTGTCTTTATTGCCGCCATATATATCGTCGATTGAATCGGGATTGGTTGCGAATAAGCTTTCTATGCACGTTTTTAATTCTGTTTCATTGGCTTTGCCAGTTTTAGCAAGCTGCTCAACTAAGTGTACAGCTTGCATGATGCCTGCAAGTGCCGTGGCTTGATTTTTAACTTTAAGCTTGGCCATTGTTTAACTCCTTACTCAAAGTGGTGGTTTCAATTACGCCGCCGCCTAGGCATGTGTCACCGTCATAAAATACAACAGACTGGCCCGGTGTAACGGCCCGTTGAGGTTCATCAAATTCAACAAAATATTGGTTGTTATTTATGTGTACGGTACAGGCCTGATCAGACTGGCGATAACGTATCTTTGCTGTGCATTTAAAGCTGCTTTCTGCGGGCCTTCCGTTTATCCAGAATATCTGGTTGCTGGTTAGGCTTTCACTAAATAATAGGGGGTGGTTTTTACCTTGCCCAACAATAAGTGTATTAGTTGCTAGGTCTTTCTTAACAACATACCAAGGTTGTTCACCATGATTTTTGGTGCCGCCAATACCGATGCCTTGGCGCTGACCTAGTGTGTAGTACATTAAACCTTCATGCTTGCCAATCACTTCGCCTTCAGGGGTTGCCACATTGCCCGGTTGTGCGGGCAGGTATTGCTGCAAAAAATCTTTAAAGCGGCGCTCACCAATAAAGCAGATGCCTGTGCTGTCTTTCTTTTTGGCGGTTGCTAGGTTTTGCTCTTCAGCAATGCGGCGCACTTCTGGTTTTTCCAATTCCCCAACTGGGAATAATGTTTGTTGAATTTCATCACCGCCCACAGCGTGTAAGAAGTAACTTTGATCCTTATTGCTATCCAGGCCTCTTAACAGTAGCGTGTGATCATCACAGTCTTTACGGCGCACATAGTGGCCGGTGGCTATGTAGTCGGCCCCTAGCACTTTTGTGTAATCTAAAAAGGCATTGAATTTAATTTCACGGTTGCACAGTATGTCTGGGTTTGGTGTGCGGCCCGCTTTGTATTCTTCTAAAAAGTGCTCAAATACATTATCCCAGTATTCGGCTGCAAAGTTGGCTGTGTGCAGTTTGATGCCAAGCTTGTCGGATACAGCTTGTGCGTCCTTCAGGTCTTCAATGGCGGTGCAGTAGTCAGTCCCGTCATCTTCATCCCAATTTTTCATGAATAAACCTTCCACCTGGTAGCCTTGCTCTAATAGCAAGTATGCAGATACAGAGGAGTCTACACCACCAGACATGCCGACGATTACTTTGGTTTCATTGATGGGTTTAGTCATTGGGGTGCTCATAAATTAAGTCTAGCGGAAATGATTTCCCTGATAGAAAATCTTCAGCGCATTTTATTACAAGTGGGCTGCGCGCTTGTCCGCTTTTAATTAGTTCTTCTAAGGTCAGCCATTTAATGCCCAGAATGCCATCATCCAGTATTGCGTTTTTATCATAGTCTGTAGATTGCCCAATAAAACAATGGCGATGATAGGTTGTGTCGTTACTTGGGGCGGTATAGGTGTAAAGGCCTAAGTAATGAGTGATTTCACAGGTATGACCTGTTTCTTCGGTGACTTCCCGCTTGGCCGCTTCTATTAGCGTTTCACTGGCTTCTAAGTGTCCAGCTGGTTGGTTGAATACAGTGTTGCCGTTATCCAACTCTTCTACAAAAAGTAGCTTTCCATCTTTCTGGATCATGGTAGCAACTGTGCTGTTTGGCTTGTATCTCATGGCTTACCTAGATTTAGTTGGGCGCATTTTATCGAATTTTGTGCCTTTTGAATATGCGTGCTTTGCAGGGGATTTACGGCTCTTGTTGTTTCTCGGGTGTTTGGTGCCATTATTTTTGCTGGCTTGGTTAGGAGGGGGATCTGCCACTTCAACTTCTTTGTATTCGCCAGGTTGAAGGTCTGCCAGCAACCAGTCACCAATTTGAGCGCGTACCAGTCTTAAGGTTGGGTAATTAATGGCCGCGGTCATGCGGCGTACTTGGCGGTTGCGGCCCTCTGTAATAATAATCTCTAGCCATGTGGTGGGGATGTTAGCCCTTTGTCTAATGGGAGGGTTGCGCTGCCAAATGTTAGGCTCGGCAATAATGGATACCTTGGCAGGTTTGGTGGGGCCGTCTTTTAGTGTGATGCCGCTCCTTAGTAAATCTAAGTCTGATTCACTGGGTAAGCCTTCCACCTGCACCCAGTAGGTTTTGGGTAATTTGTGCTTTGGGTCAGCTATTCTATGCTGTAACTGACCGTTATCGGTTAATAGCAGTAGGCCCTCAGAGTCATAGTCTAGGCGGCCTGCCGCATAAATACCGGGAATGCTTAAATGGTCAGCCAGCGTAGACTTGTCGCTGCCTTCAGAAGTGAATTGCGAAAGCACTTTAAAGGGCTTATTGAAAAGGACGAGTTTAGCCATGGTTGCCTTGTAATAAATTTACCAAATAGCTCTGGTATAAAGCCTGTATGGGTGGAAATGTAGAAAAACTACAAAAAACAATTTTGATTATATCATTACGTGGTATAATCCGCGTCCGTTAGATTTGATAGCGCTTTGAAAGTCCATAAGTCTTTCTGTAAACGGCGCATCTAAAGGTAGTAGAGCGATCAAAAGTTGCTC
>CAJXIT010000410.1 GCA_913054055.1 uncultured Thalassolituus sp. | reverse complement strand
GACATTATTGCCGGATTCACATTTAAAACGCCGATGTTTTACGGTTTTGACAAAGTGCTTGGGGATTTAGTTAACCCAGAAATTCCCCATGAGTTTGCAAAAAACGAAGCTGCCATGACTTGGCAGCCAGCTCAGCATTTACCAATTGGTAGTCAGGGTATTGCCATTGCACCTCAGCGTTCTGAAGATGGCCTTACCCATTTGTTGGTTAATAGTCACCAGCCATTAAAGGGTCCTGTTGCTTGGTATGAAGCACGCTTACACAGTGGAGAAGGCTGGAACATGGTGGGGTCAACTTTCCCTGGCGCACCAGTGATCATTCATGGCCATAATGAAAACCTTGGTTGGGCTAATACGGTTAATAAACCGGACCTTGTGGATATTTACAAACTGACGATTAACCCAGATGATGATAATCAATATTTATTAGATGGTGAGTGGCAAGACTTTCAAACCAAGCAGGCCAGTATGTTAGTGAAGTTGCTTGGGTCCATTCGTTGGACATTTACAAAAGACATTAAAATCTCGCAACATGGTCCAGTAATGGAAACGGATCAGGGTGTGTATGCCATGCGATGGGCGGGCATGGATAATGTTAAAACCCTAGAGTTTATGTTTGCCACAAACAAAGCGAGAAATAAGGCTGAATTTGAAGCCGCGTTAAAGCTTAACGCCATGCCAAGTATCAACTTTGTATATGCGGATAAAGAAGGCAACGTAGCGCATTATTATAATGCCATGTTTCCAAACCGCATTGACGGTTGGCAGTGGGATAAAATTTTACCGGGTGATCGTTCAGATTTAATTTGGCAGGGGTATCGCGATTTTTCTTTTATGCCAAAAACGGTCAACCCTAAAACCGGTTTGGTTTACAACGCAAATAACCCACCTTGGCAAGCTACAGATGGTAATGATGACGCGCAGCCAGTGCAATACCCTGCATCAATGGGAATTGAAACCTTTATCACAAATAGAGCACTTCAAATTGAAACTCGATTAAAGCCACATGAAAAAATATCTCAAGCATTATTCAAAGACGTTAAATACGATTTGGCTTACCATCCTGATTCAAATCAAATTAAGTATTTAAATGAGTGGATACATCAAGAAACTGGAATAGGCTTTACAGATTTAGAAAATGAAGCACTCTATTTTTTAAGGCACTGGAATTTATCTACCCATCAATCTAATACTCGTGCGGCTTTAGCTGTTTTGACACTAGACCCTGTTCAAAAAGCGCGAGGAAAAAAAGTTGAAATGGAAGAGATCACCAGTGCATTTAAAAAAGCAGTGGAAATGTTGGTAAAACATTATGGTTCTTTTAGTGTGCCTTATGGCGATGTTTATCGCTTAAAACAAGGCGATAAAAATTTACCCATCAGCGGTGGCCCAGATATTCTAAGAGCCGTTTATGGAAAGGAATTTGACGATTTAGGCCAGATAGAAAATATTGCTGGCGACGGTTTCATGATGTTTGTTTCATGGGATAAAAATGGACTAGTGAGTAGTGAAGCAAGCCATCAGTATGGTAGCGCGACGCTTGATGAATCATCTCCACACTATAATGATCAAATGGAAATGTTTGTGGCGCATAAAGAACGAGCTGTATTATTTGATCGAATTGACTTGGAAAAATATATATCAAATCGTTATCGCCCAGGCGTAAATTAATAACAAATATAAAATACTCCGCAATCAGACTTTATTGCGGAGGCCCATTCATATGGTACTTTTTCGTATTATTTTATATTGTCCATATCATAAATGAGGGTTTTTCCGGATTTAAAGAAGAATACAGCAGCACTTAATACACCAATAATGATACTGACTATCATAGCAATTCTTAATGATGTACCCCCTTCAAGGATATTTAAAGAGTCACTTATAAGTCCTACTGTAGCTGGACCAAGCCCCATTCCAATAATATTTAATGAAAAGTATAGAACAGCGGTAGCTTGTGCGCGTGTTTGATTATTTACAATGCCGTGTGATGCGGCCAATATCGAAGGAAGCCAGCTTGAGAATAAAATAGTTGATAATCCACCAAGTCCAATAGCTAAAAATGGATTGCTTGAATTCAACATAAGAATTCCAACAATAAGTGCGAAAATAATGCTAATTAATGGAAACCAAACGTACCAGCGACGATCGAATGTTATTAATCGATCCACAAGCATACCACCGCCAATGGTTCCTATGATGCCACCTAAACCGGTAGCTAGTCCCATCCAGATTCCAACTTCAGACATAGAAAGGTTAAACTCTCGAAGTAAATATGATGGCATCCAGTTTATAACGCTATAGCTTGCAAAATTGGTTGCGCCTCCGGCAAGTGCAATATATCGAAAGGTTTTTCTTTTCCAGAGAATTTTTAGTAATTTGATAAACCCTGGTTTTTCGGTATTCGATGAGGCACTTCTATTACTTCCATTTTCTTTACGTTTAGGCTCTCTGACGGTCAGTAATAAAATAAACGCTAACAATACACTGGGGCCACCTATGACAATAAACGCTGTTCTCCAGCCATATATTTGCCCTATTAATCCACCAAAGACAAAACCTAGAATAAGTCCAAAATAAATCCCAGATGTGAAAATTGAAATCGCGGTGGCGCGGCGCTTTTCTGGAAAAATGTCTGAAATCATGGATAACGCAGGTGGTGATCCTCCTGCTTCACCAATTGCTACCCCCATGCGAGCCAACAGCATTTGTATGAAACTGTTTGTAAAGCCGCATATAGCTGTCATTAAACTCCACAAGGCAAGAGAAAAGGCAATAATATTTCTACGATTTCCATAATCAGCTAATCGAGCGATAGGTATACCAAATGAAACATAAAATAATGCGAACGCAAAGCCAGACATAATACCCAGTTGAGTATCTGAAAAACCAAGATCTTGTTTAATTGATTCCTGAAGAATAACGATAAGTTGCCTATCAACGAAATTCAGCATATATACCAGTAGTAGCATAAATAATACGTACTTTTGATATGATGGCTGATTATAGGCATCAGTAATTGCGGTATCATCGTCAACAATTTTTTTAGTAATGCTGTTCATTATTATTTTACCCCCTTATCATGTTGTAATAATTTTTATTAATTT
>CAJXIT010000409.1 GCA_913054055.1 uncultured Thalassolituus sp. | reverse complement strand
CAGAAAAATAAAGTTGTTATCTCATTGACTTAACATTTTTCTGCGTCAGTTTTTTAATCATCAAATGGGATGAAACCATCCACCTGTTTGGTAGCCCTCTTCTCCGCTGGCTTAGTGAAGTCACTGCTATGTTGAGGCTCATAACTCATAGGCCTTGGTTGGTTTTGCCTGTTCTGAAAATATGGGTCGATTTTTTTAAGTTTGAAGAAATTAACCGTTTTGCGAATTTCACCAGTTTGCTCTTGAACCATGATGGCAGTTGACGCCAATTCTTCAGACGCAGAAGCATTTTGCTGAGCAATATCATCAAGCTGTGAAACCGTTCGGTTAATTTCAGCAACGCTGGTACTTTGTTCAGTAGACGCAGCCGTGATTTCTTGCACGAGATCGGCTGTTTTTTGAATATTTGGCACCATTCGGTTGAGCATATCCCCAGCATGTTGTGCCACTTTCACACTATTATCCGCCAGCGAGCTTATTTCCTGAGCAGAGATTTGACTTCTTTCCGCCAACTTTCTTACTTCATCAGCAACCACAGCAAAGCCTTTTCCGTGTTCCCCAGCCCTAGCCGCTTCGATAGCAGCATTCAGTGCTAGCAGGTTTGTTTTGTAGGCAATGTCTTCGATAATGCCAATCTTTTGGGCAATCTCTGTCATGGCATTGACCGTATCATTTACCGCTTGTCCACCATCATGCGCCTCTGCGCTCGACTGTGTAGCAATACCATTGGTGACTTTGGAATTGTCCGTATTCATTGAAATCGAAGAGCTCATTTGATCAAGTGAAGCGCTGGTTTCTTCGACACTGGTTGCAAGTTGGTTAGAGGTCGAACTCAACATTTTAGACGTGGTACTCACTTCATTGGTACTGTGAGCAATAGCCTCGACCGACGCTTGAATGTCTAACAAAATATTCTGTAATCGTTCGATAAACCCATTAAAACTTTTTGCTGTTTCACCTATCTCATCTTGCCCAAAATCAGGAATTCGTCTGGTTAAATCACCTTCTCCTGAGCGCAAGTCTTCCGCGGCTTCCGCTAAGGCTTTAATTGGCATAACGATACCTTTAATGAGAAACAAGGCCGTAGCAATCGCCAATAATACTGCAGCCACGAGAAGCCCCCACACCAAAGAAATGCTGTCACGGGCTGCAGTGATGAGTTCATCCAATGACTGGTTACTCTGGTCACTCGCATTGTTGTTAATCCTCTCTAAAATATCTTCCAATTCATTGAATACTTCATGTTCCAATTTATCAATTTCAATCGCAGCGTTGATTTTGTCTTTCGGATCGTAAGTTGCGAAAATGTCCCGACCACCGCTATACAACTCTTCATACATTCGTTCAACTTCAGCCAAACTTTGAATTTCTTCTGGACGGCGTTCCAAAGGTTTAATCTCTGTTAGAAACTCCGCAAAGTTTCTCGATTCACGCTCAAACTGATTAACCGCACCACTTTCTCCTCTCATGTAAGCGTTCAACGCCGACATCATGTCACCTTCTTCATCGATTAATTCCAGGTAATACCGAACCCCTTGTAAATCATCTTTCACAACTTCCTCGAAACTGCCCGAACTGCCAGCATCAGCCACTTCTTCTTCTTTTAATGTATCAAGCAAGCGCTCCAGCGGAATCGCAAATTCTTCGATAAGGTAGTCATATTTATCCGCCGCTTGTTGCTCTCGGGTGGGGTCAAAAACATTAAATACCAGAGCTTGTGCATCGGTAAAATAACGTTCTGATAGTTCTTCAAGTTGCCTCATGGATACGGCATCAACCGTTTGAAGTTGTTTCAGTTCTTCAAAAAAAGTAATGAACTCAGTATGATTGGCTCTAAAATCTTCTTTTTCTTCTGCTTCACCAGTAATGAACTCCAGTACATTTGAGTTCATGTCGCCCAGCTCATCCAACAGCGCCAAAGATAAAATGGCCTCAGGAATATCGTAACTCCCAACGCTTATCGCATATCCCTCAATGGCTCGGTTTTTCACTTGAACCGAAACGGCAATGATTAGAAATAAAACCCCCATGGTGAACATGGCGATAATTATTTTATTCTTGATGGACAATTTATTTAGCATTGCTATGCTCCTTGCTCGTCGTTATCCATATTCTTTTCAAGGCAATCGAGTTCTTGTCGGTTAACCGCTGATTGAATGAGAGAAAATACATCTAAAATAATGGCAACAACGCCATTACCTAAAATTGTGGCGCCGCTAACGCCCTTAAGACCTTCAAATAATCGCCCTAGTGGTTTAATCACGGTTTGAAATTCACCAAGTAACGAGTCAACAACTAACCCCGCTCGCAGTGTTCCAAATTGCACAATGACTAAAGATTCCTGAGAAGGGTTAACTTCGCTGGCAGCGCCGAACCATTCCCGAAGCCGTAAAAAGGGCAATACTTCCCCGCGCAGATCTATGAAATGTCGGCCCTCAAGCACATCGTTAAGAGCGACTTCATGAAGCTCTAAGCATTCCACGACGTTATCAAGAGGAATTACATAACTTGCCCCTGCTATCTCAAACAGGAAACCGTCAATAATCGAAAGGGTCAGTGGCAAACGTATGGTGACTTGCGTACCTAAGTCAGGCTCACTGATCACTTCCACATTGCCACGCAATTGCTCGATGTTTCGCTTCACTACATCCATGCCGACACCGCGACCAGATAAATTGGTCACCTGCTCTGACGTTGAGAAACCGGGTTCAAAAATGAGTGCAAATATATCTCTCTCATTTAGGTGATTAGCCGTGGTGATCAGCTCTTGTTCAATAGCTTGGGCAATGACTCTTTCTTTATTCAAGCCTCGTCCGTCATCCAACACTTCAATGACAATAGAACCTGACTCATGGTAGGCATTTAAAGAAATAGTCCCTACCTCAGGCTTGCCCATTAGTACCCTTTGTTCCGGCGGTTCTATACCATGGTCAATAGCGTTGCGAATAATGTGGGTTAGCGGATCACTCAGCTTTTCGATAAAGGTTTTATCCAATTCTGTCTCAGCACCGTTGATCTGCAAGGTCACTTGTTTGCCAACAGATAAAGCAATGTCACGCACAATCCGCTTAAATTTATTAAAGGTGTCTCCGACCTGAACCATCCTCA
>CAJXIT010000408.1 GCA_913054055.1 uncultured Thalassolituus sp. | reverse complement strand
AGTCGTAAGTGACCGCTTTGGTAAGGCTATGTATTTCTCTCGTGCGCCTATTCCATTTGCTCGCGAAGGCATGGATGAATCTTTATTGCAGTCAGATAATACACCTTGGCTGCGTCATATTGGTATGTATGCCTATAAAGTTAAAACATTAAAGCTTTTAAGCGCTCTTGAGGTTTCTGTTGTAGAAGATTTAGAAAAGTTAGAGCAGTTACGTGCACTTTGGAATGGAATTCATATTCAAGTAGCCAGTATTGCTACAGCACCGGGTCACGGTGTAGATACTCAGGAAGATTTAGAGCGTGTGCGTAACATTATTAGTAAAGAGCTTTGTGCTGTTTAGCACCTGACAGTAATTGTGAATTTTTACTCATCATCATTCGGTATTCTCCGCAATAAGCAAATTAGAAAATTGCTTAATACTAAGCGCATAAAGCCCTTAAGGTCATTGTCTTCCGATGATCAAGGGGTGGCGATTGGCTGGGGGTTAAAACCTAATACACATAAAGCTCGGACACTTGCGTTAGAAAATGATCGTGAATATTGGGCGTTAGAAGATGGTTTTATAGGGTGGTTGAACCATCCTTCTCAGTCCAAAGCATCTGAGCGGTTATCTTATATTATAGACAAGGTGGGTATTTATTATGATGCGTCAAAACCATCTGGGTTAGATGTCGCCTTAGGAGATTTACAGGGTTTTGATCAAGTTAGAGTTCAGTGCTTATTGGCTCAGCTTAATAAACTTAATATTAGTAAATATAATCAAACACGATCCCCTTTTCCCGATTGGCTATTAGCCTTAAATGAAGATCCAAATAAAGAAATAATTTTACTTGTGGATCAAACATTTGAGGATGCATCCATTGCGTTATCCGGCGCTGACGATAGCAGTTTTGTGAGGATGCTTAACTGGGCTATGGACCACCTTAGTGAAAATCCTAATACGAATGTTGTAATTAAGGTTCATCCCGATGTTATTATTGGCAATAAAAAAGGTTATTTATTCAATTTAGTTAAACCTAAATTGAAAGGTGATTTCTCTAGTAGAATTCATTTGCTTTCAGAAGATGTGTCCCCGGCAGAGTTAATCTCTAGCTCATTAAAAATTGCGACGGTAAGCAGCCAGCTAGGCTTTGAGGCACTTTGGCAAAATAAAGAGGTTACCTGCTTTGCCTGGCCGTTTTATGCTGGTCGAGGTTTAACCCAGGATAAATGCCGTAGCCCAATTAGTTGCTCAAGAAAATCATGTTCCTTTTTAGAACTGATTCATGCTGCCTTAATTCAATACCCTATTTATTTGCATCCGGATTCTCAAGAGTCGTGTCAGGTTGAGGACGTTGTGGATTACCTTCAGGCGCATTTTTTAGCGCGGGAATTTCAGTGCGAGAATTTGTATGTTCCAAATGTAAGTTTGTGGAAGCGCAGTTTTATCCCTGAGTTTTTGGCGGGGTCAGTAAAGAGGGTTTTATTTCGTTCTAAAGCGGAATCAAAAAAAGCTAAGAAGACAGTGGAATTAGTTTGGGGGATGAAGGATGCCGCTGCTGCAACGGAAGACTCCAGCCTTAGCGGGAATGACGGGGTAGCTGGGGAATCCACTTCTACAGTATGGCGCATGGAAGACGGCTTCATTCGTTCGGTAGGTTTAGGGGCCGACTTAAGACGCCCAAGCTCGCTGGTGTTAGACGATGAAGGCATTTATTATAACGGCAAACAAGCCTCCCGTTTAGAATCTTTTCTGGAAAATTACAAGCTAAATGAATACGAAAAACACCGTGCCAAGCAATTAGTCAATTTAGTGGTGGAAAGTGCCGTCACCAAATATAACGTAGACACTTCTTCTGATGTGTCTGCTTATGGCTTAAAAGCGGGTGATAAAGAAATCATTTTAGTGGTGGGTCAATTCCAAAAAGATTTATCCATGCAATTTGGTGCGGTGGATTTTAGCGATAATTTAACTTTATTGAAAAAAGTACGGGAAGATTTTCCTGATGCTTATGTTATTTATAAAGAACACCCTGATGTTTATAGTGGTGTGAGGCCGGGAAGGTTATCTGAGCAGCAAGTATTGCAGCTTGCTGATGAATACCTAACGGATACTGGGCTGTTATCGCTTTTTTCAATTACTGATCGAGTATGCACAATTTGTTCTTTAACTGGGTTTGAAGCCTTATTAAGAGGCATTAAAGTAAGTACTTATGGCCTGCCTTTTTATGCAGGCTGGGGCTTAACTCAGGATCATTATGTTTTTGCCAGAAGGACAGAAAACCGTTCGGTAGAAGAATTAGCCTACATAGCCTTGGTATTGTATGCGCGTTACGTCGATTGGGGCACACGAAAACTCACTACACCTGAAAGTGTTATTGCCGCTTTAGCCTTTGAAAATAAAGCTCATAAAAATTTAAAATCCACTTGGCTTGCGCGCCAAACTCGAAAACTGGGCTATTTGTCACAGGCGCTCTTTAAGTTTTCACGTAGAATCAATGTCGAGGGAAATTAATGTCGATATTGTTGTTACAAGGGCCGTTGGGTCCATTTTTTAATAAGTTGCAGTCGGCATTGATTGATGAAGGCAAAGATGTGCACCGTATTATATTAAACGGTGGCGATCAGCTTTATTCTTCTGGCAGAGTAACTGCCTATACTGGTTCACAAAGAAATTGGCACGCATTCTTATTAGATTTTATTCGTGTCAATAACATTCAAACCATTTTAGCATTTGGCGATTGCCGTGCTTATCACATAGATGCAAAGCGCATTTGTATTCAACATAATATCCGGTATTTTGCATTGGAAGAAGGGTATTTAAGGCCCAATTATATAACAGTGGAAGAGGGTGGCGTGAATGGGTATTCGCCTATTACTCATGAAGCGATTTCGTTATACGAGCCAATGCATACGGCCAAAGATGAAAGCCCTATTCCAAATAATTTATTCAGACGATTTGTATACGGTAGTCTTTATTATACTTTTGGGTTTTTTAATCGACTAAAATTTAAAGGGTATCGACATCATAGGAGCTTCAGCTCTATTTACGAATCTTGTTGCTGGGTACGCAGTTATATTAGAAAAAATATCTACAGAGTGACTGAACCAAAAACACGGGCATTAATC
>CAJXIT010000407.1 GCA_913054055.1 uncultured Thalassolituus sp. | reverse complement strand
CTGATATTTTACTTTGCCAGTCTGCCGTAGCACCCACTTGAATAGCTGGGGTTACATCATAGCTAAGTGCTAGGTTAGCGGTTTTTTCAGGGGTATATAGGTTCGTGTTTTGACCGTTTGAATCTTTGATGCTTAACACTGTGGCACCCGTAGAAAGGTTTATGCTTTCACCAATTTGTCCGACCAAGTCGATTTCAATACCTTGACTGGTGATGCCGTCTTCAGCGGTATACGTATCAATGCCATTTACATTATTACCCGTTGCCACTGCTACATTGTTTTGCTCAGTTGCAAACGCTGCAAAGGTTGCATTTAAGTTGCCAAATTCACCCTTCACACCCACTTCAACGTTCATACCTGATTTAGGGTCTAAACGGGCTAGGTTAGCATCCAACTCAGATTGCGGTGCAAACGTTTCAGTGTAACTTGCATAAGTTGAAATGTTTTCTGATAAGTCATGAATAAACCCTAAGTACGGAAGCAATACCGTGTCGTCACTGTCACGCTCTGCACCGTAAGCTGCACCTTCACTTGTCCAGTTGCTCACACGTGTACCAGCAACCAGTAAATTGTTATCCGAAACTTGGAATTTACCCGTGGCATAAGCAGCATGCTCGGTGTCAACCCACGAGCCTCCTGCAGGAAACAGGTTCAGATCCGGTTTAGGGTAGCTTCCGTCAAACGTGGTTAGATCAATCATTGGGGAATAAGTATTTCCAAACGTCTGGTCACCGTATAAAGAAACTTGATTCACTTTCACTTTGCTATAGCTGGTGCCCACAACCACTTCGTGTACTTGTCCAAATGCCTGTACTGGACCAGACGCATAAACTTCAGCCATGGTTTGCCATTCGTTAATATCGTATTCGCTCACATATGCCGCATACACACCAACTCCTGTGACAGGGTCTGGGTTGCCATCCACATAAAATAATTCAGAATCCGTTTCTAGTTCAACATAGTTAAGGGCTCCATTAATGCTCCAACCATTGTTAAATTGGTGGCTCAGCTCTGCAAAACTGCGTTGCTCAGTGGTATCAAAGTTAGACCAATCAGCCGCTGAGTTTGTGGATACATCGTAATTGGTGGGTGTACCATCGCTATTCACTAATGGCAACGCCCCCCACATGGCGCCATCAGTTTGATTAGATTGTGTGCTATGCCCCACAGTCAATAATGTGCGATCAGCTAAGTCGTATTCTAAAACACCGTAACCCAATGCCTTATCTTGTTCGTAGCGATCTAGGTAAGATTCTTTATCTTCTTTTACTAACACAATACGGCCTCTGGCGTCTTCATTGAGTGAACCTGAAACATCACCCACTAAACGCGCTTTATTCCATGAACCCACACTGGCGGTGACATTCGCTTCAAGCTCGTCGGTTGCACGCTTACGAATAAAGTTAATGGTGGCCGAAGGATTACCTGCCCCTGCCGTCAAACCATTTGCACCGCGTAATACTTCAATGCGTTCAAACATGGCGGTATCAATATCGCCATAAACATTGTTATTACTTACGGCCATACCCATGCCATCTAATTGAAATTGAGTAATATCAAAACCACGGGCTGAATAATAAATACGATCCGTTTCAGGCTTTTCAATTTGAATGCCGGGGGTTAAAGCAAGGGCTTTGTTAATGTCATCTAACTGAAAGGCTTTTAAAAGTTCATTGTTGATCACCGAAACACTTTGTGGCGTGTGACGGATCGATAAATCCAGTTTTGTCGCGGTTGAATTTTCGCGAGCAGAAAAGCCTTGCTGTTCTGAACCGGTAATCACCTGCTTATCTAGCGCCACGTCATGATTAGTTGAATTTGTGTTAGCTGATTCGGCTAATAGTTGTGATGAATAGGCGGCGATCACTAAAGCGAGCACCTTAAATTTAACTTGCATACTTATCCCATTGAACATGCTGTATTTATTATTCATCAGGCCATCACGCCGTACTTTATTCTTATATTGTTATTTTTGATGGCATACTAATGACACAAATACGCATTTGCAAGTAATTATCATTAAGATTTAAATTTGAATATTATAAAGCCATTTCTAATGGGGAAATCGATAAGTGCATTTGCTACAATCCGTCGCCATCACAATAATAATGAATCAAGGGTCCTTTCGTGAATTTACACGCTTTAGATATCGCCGCTTTAATCGGCTATTTACTCATCATCACGGGTGTGGGTTTTTACTTTTCTCGTAAAAATACCAATACAGAAGAATACTTTGTGGGCGGCCGTAGTTTCAGTGGCTGGGTCATTGGCTTATCGCTAGTGGGCACATCCATCAGTTCCATTACCTTTTTAGCCTATCCTGGGGATGCCTTTAAAACCTCTTGGTTGCGCTTTGTGCCTAACTTAATGCTGCCCATCGGTATATTGATTGCGGCCTATTTCTTTTTGCCTTTTTTCCGCCGTGGCAAGGTAACGTCTGCTTATGAATATTTAGAAGACCGCTTTGGGCCATCGGTTCGAGTGTATGGCGCCATTGCGTTTATCATCGCGCAAATTGTTCGTGTGAGTATGATTCTGTTTTTACTGTCACTGCTGATTCAAGAACTCACCGGATTAAGCTCCACTTGGGCCATTATTTTAGGCGGTGTGATTGTGGCCACCTACACCATCATTGGTGGGATTGATGCGGTTATTTGGACCGATGTGATGCAAACCATTGTTTTATTATTGGGTGGCTTGCTGTGTTTATGGGTGATCATTGACGCCCTGCCTGGTGGTATTGGGCAGGTGTTTTCTGTTGCCGATGACTTTAATAAATTAAGTTTCAGCGTATTGGAAAATGGCGTATTACAAAGTGTGGACTGGGGCATCAGCTTTGATGAAAAAACCATAAGCATGATGCTTTTCATTGGTTTAATCGCTTGGTTAACCGAATACTCTTCTAACCAAAATACCGTTCAGCGCTACTGTGCATCTAAGTCTACCCATGAAGCCCGTAAGGCCATGTTTATTGCGGTGGCCAGCTCATTACCTATTTGGGCGTTTTATATGTTCTTAGGAACAGCCCTGTTTGTATTTTTTCAACAATTCCCTGCGGTACCCGCCGCTGAAATGTTAGATGGCACACGTGCTGCTGAAGGTATTTTGCCTTACT
>CAJXIT010000406.1 GCA_913054055.1 uncultured Thalassolituus sp. | reverse complement strand
CACCTAAGTTATCCATTGCCTTGTAGACTACAGAAAACCCAATGATGGCATCGATAATGTAGCTATTAATGCCAATATTGAAGTACACACCTAGCAGCATGGTAGACGAATGTCCGAGCGCAAAAATGCTCACATACAACGCGATGTGTTTCATTTTGTAGAGAAAGAAAATCACACCAAACAGAAACAGGATATGATCGTACCCCGTCACCATGTGCTTCGCACCTAGATACATAAATGCAATGATATTGGTGCCTGTAATTTCTTGGATATAGCCTTTATCACCTTGTGCCACAGCATGAGCAAAAACGTCAGTGCTCATCACCATGAATAAGGCGAGAATGAGATAAAGCATCCCCTTACGAAGCGACGTCGACATACCGATAGGCAATGTATCCACTTCGCGTAAAGAGAGTAAGTTCATAGTAACTCCATTATTAATTGAATCTTCTTTAGCCGCTGATTGCGGCAGTTATCAAGTAAACAACAATAGTCTTGGAGGACGCTCTATTTGGAAGGGTTTATGGATGGGTGTGCCGCTGGTTTGCCTGCCATAGATTGACACCACCACTCTCGTAGTGACGAAATGATTCAGCGCTTTTAATGTCGCACTGTCATAAGTGTGATTGTGGTTACTCGCATCATGTTGAAAAGAGTAATTATCATCGACAGTATGATCAGAATAATTTGAATGAGCATGATCACTATCAGCAACGTAGATTGCAGGCAGGCTGTGAGAACGAAATTCACCTATCGCCGAAACAGTCGTACTTAATGCGACGATAAGTAGCATCAGCAAACTAATAGATTGTGTTCGTGCTTTAGAAACCATAAACCATCGCCGAAATTGAGAAAAACGTTAAGAATGACAAAACTTCAAATGTTATATTATAACAAAGCTTAGAGTTCAACCGTCACTCACTCATTTATGTCAGTTCTATGCCAAACTCTTTAACCAGAATCGCTACGACATAGAAGCAGACGATTGAAATAATGGCGCAGATACCTAACGATAACCAAAATGAATATCGACTTAGTAATAAAGGAAATATTAAAAACATCGGCAACGTAGGCAGAACATACCAAAAGGTATAGTAAGCATGATTCGCGAGTTTTTCCTGATCTTGCCCTTCGATATACATCCAAATCAATGCCAAAATAGTCAACGTAGGCAATGCTGCAATCAGCGCTCCCGCTTTATCACTTCTTTTCGCAACTTCAGATATCAACACAACAATGCCAGCGGTTAATGCGTACTTAGTAATAATCCACAACATAAAGTCATTACCCTTATCAAACTGAGAGCCAAGTTCTCATTAACGTAGAGCTTTATTAGTATGGAACTTAGTTCCCATTAACATTGAGTTTAGTTCCCATTAGCATAGAGCTTAGTTTTCATTAATATAAAGCTTCGTTAGCCTGGAACTTAGTCTCATTAGCATAGAGCTTAGTTCATCAGTGATGTGTAACCGTGCATACCCATGTATAAGCCGACAGCACAAATCAAAACACCTGATAAGTAAGGCGCTCGACGCGCAATATCATTCAAACGACTCCATTTAGAGGTGGCTTTTTGTACACCTACGGCGGCAACAACGCCAACAGCGACGAGAGTCAATGCCAAGCCAATGCTGAATGAAACAACCAAAGTTGCGCCAAGAGCCATTGCCTTAAGCTGCACACAAATAAGCAGAACCGTTACAGCTGCTGGGCATGGAATCAAGCCACCTGTTAATCCAAAAATCAGTATTTGCCCATTAGTGACATCTCGATTCTCAAAACGTTTTTGAATATCTAAAGCATGAGCGCGTTCATGAGCATCTTGGTACTCTTTCTCTTCATTCTCTGAATGAGCATTTGCATTAAAATGCACTTCAAAATCATGGGTATGATCGTGATGCCCAATAATCAATGTGACAAACAGATCATCAGAGCCTTCAATACAGGAAGCCGATTCCAGATACCCATCTCGCTCAACAAAATGATAAATATCAGCAGGCTGAGGATTTCCCCCTGATGTTGAAACCTTAACCCCTTCTGGTGTTAAAGGCTTACCGTTGAGTGTTCGTAATTGGAAGCGATAATGGCGCCCTTCTTCTACGACAGAAAGCGATACGTGCCCATGACCGGTATCGACAACTTGAGTAGTCCATTCATGAGTATGACTGTGGGCTTTATGCCAAGCGTGTTCATCGCGCCACGTTCTCCAGAACATCCATAATCCCGTCGCTACAATAATGCCGCCAGAGATAAGTTGCATCCACGGTTCTGCAGCTTCAGCCGTGAACTGCTTACTAATGTACATCCCACCGACCACGATTAACCACACAATCGCAGTGTGAGAAAGTGTAGCGGCTAACCCCAGCATTACCGCCTGCCTAACCGTTCCTTTTACCGCGACAATAAAAGCCGCCATCATCGTTTTCGAATGCCCAGGTTCTAAACCATGCAAAGCTCCAAGTAAAATGGCACTAGGAATAAAGAACCACCCGTTCCCTTGTTGTAATAGCGCGACAAAATCCATTGATATTCTCTATTTCGATTTCAAACTTTACGAAAACTATACTCCCCCCTAGTATTAAATACTACCCCCCAGTATAAATTAGGTGCTACATTATCGGTAGAATCGCGCAGCCCGTAATTTAAAGAAGATAAACAATGTCACATACAACTAGAGATCAGAAAAAGCTCAACACCCGAGTAAACAAAATACAGGGACAGGTGAATGGGCTTAAAAAGATGCTTGGGGAAGAGCATGAGTGCCAAGATGTGCTGCAGCAAATAGCGGCTATTCGAGGTGCTGTAAATGGTTTGATGAGAGAAGTGATCAAGGGTCACCTACTAGAACACGTAGTTCTTGAAGAAGATAAAGAACAACGTGAAGCCGATATGGAAGTAGTGCTAAAAGTTCTTGATTCCTATATCAAATAACTTGGTTACCGTGTAATTCGTGTAATTATTCGAACCTAAACACAAGCACACCTCGCCCTTTTCTTTAGCGCCAAGGGAAATACCGAAAGCCATCACCGATGGGCTTCAAAAATCGAAATTCGTTCATTGGAAAATGAACATGGCTGCTTTGCCCTCAAACTAAACTAGGCTTTATTTAAGCGACTG
>CAJXIT010000405.1 GCA_913054055.1 uncultured Thalassolituus sp. | reverse complement strand
GAAGAAGCGTACTATTCTGAGTTAAAAACTGTCTAGTGAAAGCTGGGAAGTCCACTGTGCTGCTGCAAGGTTTAAAACTTTGCTTCTTGTAGCTCTAGTGCTAAAGCTACTTTCTCGGTGTGTGACGTTCACCATTTGATGAAGTCGATATCCTAATTGGCTCATTTCATGTTCCTCATTAATTTAAAAAGTAATTTTGAAAGTATTGAGAAAAACACCAAACCGAAGACCAGGGGGCGAAATGCCAAAATAGGTAAGTTTTAAAGCCATATGAACGGTGCGTAACCGAGCATATTGTCATAAGACATAAAGGCTAACTGGTCTAAAGCAACAAAGCTGAGCCGTGTGATTTCTGCTGAAATACAGCGCGAACTACTGTGGTTTATATTTGTGTTGTTTATAGTGGGGTGGTCGTGTGACCCATAATGCTGCGAATGCAGCTCCTCAGGAACGTGTTGCGGGCAGTGAATACGCCCTTTTTCTTTGTGCTCATTTCGAGCTAGTTCATAATTAAAATTATCACAGTGATCAGAGATTGCAACATTTTTTTGAAGCGCTCAAATCTCCATCCCTCTTCTGGCCCTGCAATTTTTCAAGGCGGATTGGGTATCGGGCATCATGAGCAGTGGCCTCGATGGGCGACTCTGCGAGTCGTCCCTACCTCTTTCGAGTAGGGACGACTCGTCGCCAATCCGCTTTCAAATAAAACCGGGGAAAATTTAGGGGTGTTTTTCTGACGCACAATGAAGGAAGGTCAGGTATAGTTTAAATCAGTGGCTGCACACCAGCCCCGTCTACTCTACAGACGACCTCTACCTAGGTGGCCGTATGGCTAATGGTACAACCGGGCGTTGCCCACGAGGTGAGTAATCCAAGTAGATGTTTTTTAGGGTTTTTAGCATCTACCGCCTCAAAGGATAGTCGTAGCTAGATACGCGGCCTTAGATACTGACAAGGCGACAAAGGTGTGCAGCTGCTCATACAGTTGTTAGTTTAAATGGGTGGCCTATGTTTCGTGTATTCGATAAAGACTTGACCAATACTTTCTCCCTGTAGATCGTCAAAAACCCTTTTAGCTAAATTAAAGTTTTTTTGTTTATTCGGTGTATCCTCACAAAAACCATGGGCAAGATTCTCTGATTCGAAGTTAAACTTGTACCACTGTTTACTGTTAAAGTACAAGCAAGACCCATCACCAGGTAACCTTACACTATTCGATAAGGCAAATTGAGCTGTTTCGCCACTAAGGTCCATCCTACTCGAGTTATGCTTACCGTACCGCACATCTTTTCCGACATGTTTTTTATTATTATCTTTATTAATCCATGTCACACTTTTTAAACAATCGTGTTTAATAATATTAAGAGTAAATAATTCACTGCCATTCTTTTCAACTTGGATAATAGATTCTTCGAATTTATCAGATGCTGCACAGGAAAAGAGCGCATGATGTAGAGTGCCCGCAAAACAAAAATTCACACAAGTATGATTGATCACCTGACTATTAAAGTTAACCTCATAATCTTTTTGATGTTCTTCTATTATTCTGGTTTTCTGTATAAACAATCCTAATAAACGCTGGTGAAGGAGCGCCTGTTCAGGAGAGTATTGACCCATCAATTCAGCCATCAAGCTGTGTATAGTCTTATCATCAGTCAGCATTGCATCTTTAAGCGACGCTTCTGCGAAAAACATCTTTCGCGCCGAAAATAGTGCCATATTACTAGACTCAGCAACATCAGCCATTTCTATCAACGCATCTAAAGCATCTCTATCGTCTGAAAACTGCCCATGAAAAGAGAGACTGTTCAAAACTATTTGCATCAGAACAACTCCATTAAATCCTTTTGAATTTGATCGAAAAATCCCTCCTCTATGCTATCGAAGCGCCCGTGCTTATCTAACTTAATGTTATTTATTTTTGGGTCAATAGCTTCGCTCTTCCTTGAAATAGAATTGATAACAGCTTTACCTGAAAAATCGGGGTGGTGCTTAGTAAACACTCTTATACCATTAATAATATGGTCACTATGTGTTTCTATTAATATCTGAACTCCATTTCGAGAGACATAAGATAAAAACTGAGCTAACTGAGATTGAGCATTAGGATGTAAGTGTACTTCGGGATTTTCAACAATTAAGATACTGCCAGGTGCTAAACAAACGCCCGAAAGTACTATTGGAAACATACAGCTAAATCCGAATCCTACATTAGATGGCCTAATTCTTCCTCCCATAACTGAAGAGTATTTAGTGGTTACTTTGTCCATTTCCGCTACTTTTTTTGTGTCTATATGGAAGTCAGGACAAATTTTCTTCATTGCAGAGTTTAATACTTCACCTACGGTATAGCTTTCTTTATCTTCTCCAGTAATATCTCTCGCCAGATTTTTGTTTATAACATTGGTGTCTCGTAAACGGTCAAACTCAGAGAAAGCATATTGACCATAGATACCAACATCAAAAGCCGCTCTAGAAAACTTGATATCGCTGCTATTTTTAGGCCCATATCTATCAGCAGAAATGTAAACAAAGCCTTTATCTAATAGCTCGTTTTCAAGTTCAACATCATCTTCAAGCGCTACTGAGTAATCCGAATCCGCGAACTTTTCGCAATCAATTACAAGACGGCTTTTTCCAATTTTGACTTTTAAAAATTTACTTCCTGGTTTCTTACATTGAACATCCTCTAGTGCTCCCAAGTTAATGAGTTCCCCCATAAAATCAATACGTTTCCGGCCTATATTGCCATTTATCATATTCTGATAGTAAAGAAGAAAAGCTTGTATCACTGTGGACTTCCCCGAGGAATTAGAACCACAGAACACGGTCAATTTACTTAATGGGAATGGCTGACTCCGATAACATTTAAAATTTTCTAATTCGACGGATTCCCAAAGCCTTATTGATGAGTTGGACGAGATTCTTGACCAGGAACGCAGCGCATTGGTGCGCGGCGAACTGCAACAGATCGAAGGTCTCCTCGCTCGCAAGGAAGCGATCATCGCGAATCTCAACACCATCGACACATTGGAACGAACAGCCCTGGCCCAGGTACAAACAAAGGTGTCGCGAAATCAGGAACTGCTCAATAGCGCCATGGAAGGCATTCGCAGCGTCGCCACACGCATGGCTGA
>CAJXIT010000404.1 GCA_913054055.1 uncultured Thalassolituus sp. | reverse complement strand
CTTAATATGCCGCAGTACCCCAAATCAAATCCACCGACAATGCCAGCAAGGCATAACATAAATATTTGCCTGTCAGGGTTAGTGCATAGGTAGAAATATGAAATATGGAATCTTGTGGAAACACCAGATTACAAAAGGGAAAGATAATGGCCACTGCTATGAGCGCCATTACCAAACGCTGACCACCTTTATCGCCCACCAACAAGGTCGCGATAGGGCCCAGCTTTATTTTATTTTGATCGTTTAAATGATTCATGGTTGTCATAACTTAGCCCTCCACCGCTCGGCCTTTTAAGGCAAACAGTCCACGTGGGCGCTTTTGGATAAATAGAATGATGGCCACCAGTACGATGATTTTTGCCAATACCGCACCTGCCATGGGTTCGAAGATTTTATTTGCGATACCAAGCGACATGGCGCCTACCAAGGTACCCCATAAGTTACCCACGCCACCAAATACAACCACCATGAAGCTATCAATAATATAAGCCTGCCCTAGGTTTGGCCCAACGTTGGTTAACTGGCTTAACGCCACACCTGCCACACCTGCAATACCCGAACCTAAACCGAAAGTCAGTGCATCGACCCAACCGGTTTTAATCCCCATTGAACTGGCCATTGGACGATTCATGGTAACGGCACGCATTTGCAAACCAAATAGCGTTTTTTTCAAAACAAGTGCTAAACCAGCCAGTACCATCAAACTAAAAATAATGATGTATAAACGGTTATAGGTCAGTTCTAAACCAGGGTTAACAGTAAAGGTGCCAGCCATCCAATCAGGTGTCACAACATCCTGATTTAATGGGCCAAAGATACTGCGCACAGCTTGTTGCAATACCAAGCTAATACCAAAGGTGGCCAGCAAGGTTTCAAGCGGGCGACCATACAAATGACGAATCACTGAACGCTCAATCAATACACCCACTAAACCGCTTACTAAAAAGGCAGCCGGTACCGCCACCAACAGCGACATACCAATGTGATTGGGCATCAGTTGCTGAATCACAAATGTGGTATAAGCCCCTAGCATGATCATTTCGCCATGGGCCATGTTAATCACACCCATCACCCCAAAGGTAATGGCTAAGCCAATGGCGGCCAGTAATAAAACGGCACCCAGTGCCACACCAAAGTATACGTTTTCTAATACACCATTTAATTGCATCAGCTGATCAATGGAGTCCAGCGTCTTCTTAGCAAGGGTGATTTCGGTTTGGGAATATTGCTCGATATTTAATAAAGCATGATCAATGAATGCTAATAAACCATTGCGCGATTCTACATATAGGGATTTGTCTAAATCGGTAATGGCTTTTATGCGAACGGCTTGAATATCCGATTTAAGCAATATTAGCGCTTTTGCGGTTTCTAATACTTCGATGATCTTTTGATTTTTATCGCCGTTATTTTCGGCTTCCAGGGCTTTAACCAGTAAATCATATTGGCTATCGTCTGCGGACTTTAGAATGGATAGGGCCGCGCTTTCTCGCTCAGACACATCACCAGAAAATATTTTAAGTTCTGCTATGGCGCTTTTTAGTTGGCCACGTAACTTATTATTAATGCCTACTTTTTTAAGCTTTCTTTTTTTGAATAAGCCAACTTCTTCACTTGTTAAAAACGAAGTGGCTAAATATCTTTTGTTTTCAGTTTTTTCTCTATAAACCAATTCACTGGTTTTTTTTACGTAAAATAGATCGCCGTTTAATACTGCACTGAACAGCTCCAAAGCACGGTCATGCTTTGAATTAAGAATTTGTTGAATGATTAGATTTTTTTCTGCATAACTGGCTTTTGGAAATGTATTAACTGTTTCTTCAAATGAAATTATTTCAACACTTGCCACCTGAGCAACAGACGCCTGAATGGGTTCTGATGCAACTGCACTGACACTGCATATTGCCAACATGCAATATAGCCATGTCCTTATGATACTCATGGGGCCACCTTGGGAAAACTAACGAAGGGTAATAATTATTATTAAGAAAAACCCTTGCCGCATGAAACGGCAAGGGTAATGTTAACTACTGACCAGCAACTGCTGAACCTGCACATACTTTAGTAACTGTGTTGTAGTTACCGCAGCTTAAAGGTGCTGTCCAATCAGAAATAAGGTTTTTACTTTCAGGAAGGAAATCCGTCCAAGCATCGCCTACTACTTCACCATCTGTTTGCCATACGATGTCAAACTGACCGTCTTCTTGGATTTCACCAATTAGAACTGGTTTAGATAAGTGATGGTTTTTATTCATAACTGCAGTACCGCCAGTTAGGTTAGCAACCTTAAGGCCGTACATTTCAGAACGTACTTTATCTACTTCAACTGATTTAGCTTTTTCAACCGCTTCAGCCCACATTTTGAAACCGATGTAAGTGGCTTCCATTGGATCGTTTGTTACACGATCTTCATTTTTAGTAAATGCATGCCAAGCTTCAATGAACTCATCGTTCGCTTCAGATTCAGCGCTCATGAAGTAGTTCCATGCCGCTAGGTGACCAACAAGAGGTTTAGTATCAAAACCAGAAAGCTCTTCTTCACCTACAGAGAACGCAACAACAGGGATGTCGTCAGAACCGATACCTTGGTTAGCTAGCTCTTTGTAGAAAGGCACGTTTGCGTCACCGTTAATGGTAGAAACAACCGCTGTCTTTTTACCTTTAGAACCAAACTTCTTCACATCAGACACAATTGTCTGCCAATCACTGTGACCAAATGGTGTGTAGTTAACCATAATGTCTTTAGTAGCAACGCCCTTACCTTTTAGGTAGCTTTCTAAAATTTTGTTTGTTGTACGTGGATAAACATAGTCGGTACCAGCAAGAACCCAACGTTTAACACCTTGATCCATTAAGTAATCAACTGCAGGAATCGCCTGTTGGTTTGGCGCAGCGCCTGTGTAGAAAACGTTCTTAGAAGACTCTTCACCTTCGTATTGTACTGGGTAAAAAAGTAAACCGTTTAGTTCTTCAACCACTGGTAATACTGATTTACGAGAAACCGACGTCCAGCAACCGAAGATAACATCTACTTTTTCTTTGGCTAAAAGCTCACGTGTTTTTTCAGCAAATAAAGGCCAGTTAGATGCGGGATCAACAACAACTGGCTCTAGCTTTTTGCCTAATAAACCGCCTTTTTT
>CAJXIT010000403.1 GCA_913054055.1 uncultured Thalassolituus sp. | reverse complement strand
TCGTCAATCATTGGTTTACTGCGACACTGATTACCGTTGTTTTTATTACAGGATACTTAATTGCAAACTCATCAAGTATGACCACAATTGCAATTGGAATGATTTTAGAAGTTTCCGCAGTTCTAGCATTGGTTAAGACAATCAATGATTTGAATGACAACCATCAAGAAGCTTATGAACAAAACTCAAAATGGCGTGCGAGACACATTATTACTGGTGCTCCGATATTTTTAGTCACTTTATTCTTTATTGCATCTGAAACAGCACTAATACCACCTACCTATGTTATATCTGGGGATAAACTATGGGATCATGACCTTAAGTTTCTGCAACGAAATAATATCGTGGATTTTAACGAAAAAATTGATCAGTTTTATTCTTCAGATCTTTCATCATATGAAGAAGATGGTAATGGATTAACTGACAAAGGGGTTTTCAGCTATTGGAAAGATTCTAACGATGTCATCCATAGCCATTATGCAAGCTATCATGAGGTTGAAAGAATTGACGTTGATAAGGGATCTCTAAGCAGTAGTACAACAGTAAAAGTATCACTCCATAATGGTAGCAGCTTTATTTTATACCTCTCTACAGAAAAGAATGGCGATACAAAATTCATCGATCTTTTAAGAGAGCGCTCTAACTTAACAAGTATAGCGTCAGGCAATTAAACCTAATCTTCAAATATACCGCTATGACCTACTATGGTAATAGCGGTTCATTTAGTATCAGTTTTAATCAAGCCTTTTTCACAAACTTAGCCGTGACCATCATCTCTCCAGCCCCATCGACTCGGCAATCCAACTCATGATCCTTGCCTTCTACTATGCGTCGCACCAAAGCCTTGGTGCCGATTTTTAATACCAGTGAACTGCCTTTTACTTTTAAATCTTTAGCCAATGTCACCTTATCCCCTTCTGCCAATTCTGTGCCGTTGGCATCCTTTGCAACAAACGCATCTTCATCCACTTCATTTGGGTTCCATTCATATGCGCACTCTGGGCATATTAACTGGCTTTGATCTTGATAAACGTATTCTGACTGGCATTTAGGGCAAGCTGGTAATGACATGTATATGGTTCGTAAAATGGATTTTGAGGGTATTTTAATCAGGTGGGATGAGATAGCAAACTTTGTATTGCTATCTCTAGTTGCACTAGTTTAAAGCTATTTATAATACTTAGTTTTTAAATCTGGTTGACGACGAAAGCGCTGATAGTTCCACTGGTATTGTTCTGGGCAATCTAATATGCAAGCTTCAATACTCTCATTAAGCGCAGTGGCAGATTCAACCAAATCTTCGCTGCGAATTTCATCTTTCCCCGGCTTTAATACCACACCATAACTGCCGTCATCCAAACGCTTTGCATAACAGCACAATAAGTAAGCCGGTGTTTTTCTAGCTAAGTCGCCAATTAAATTTCCTGTTAACGCTGTTTGACCAAAAAATGGGGCGAACACTCCGCTTTTTCGACTGGGCTCTTGATCCGGTAAAACGGCAACCACCCCCTTATCATCGAGTAATTTAAAAAGTGCATGTACACCGTCTTTATTAGCAGGCACTAAACCCACATCCACTCGTTTACGCGTATTAAATATAAATTTATTTAGGGTAGAAATTTTAGTGGGTTTATACATTACCGTCATAAATAAGTGCTGACGGAAAAAGTGATTCAATATTTCCCAGTTGCCTAGATGTGGCGCAATTAAGATCAAGCCATTGTTTTCATCTAAGGCTTGCTGCAAGTATTCCATCCCCTCCACTTGAGTGATCTTTTTTTGCACTTTTGGGATAGGCCACATCCATGACATGCCCATTTCAGCATAAAGCCTTCCTAATGAAACTAAACTGGCTTTGGCTTTTTGATTGCGCTCATCAGGCGGTTCATCGGGAAAACATTTCTCTATATTGATTTTTGCCACCTTTGAAGCAGTACTGCCACTTTTCCATAAGCCTAAACCAATCAGTGTCCCTAGTTTCTGCGCAATTGGCAGAGGTAAAAGAGACACCAAACGTATTATCCCTATGATGAAATGAATCGCTGCAGACTTCATGAATTACCTTCCGTTAGTAAAAATACAAAATTAATACTGCTGACGTTAATTGTCACCCATAATAGCCCCCCTAAACTCACTTTGGCAATATTGGTCTAGCCTATCCGTATTTACACGCATTCAAAATGCATGATTGCTTAAAGTTTAGGAAACCATGGGAAAAATCGATTGGTTTGCTGCTGATACAACTTGTACCCAGGGCGTTTTTGTACCGAATAATATTCTGCGGGGATGGCCCCGGTTAAATACACCAGTGTGATGTACAGCATCACAGATGCCATGACCGCCCCAATGCCTAAGCCAATCCAAACCGTCAGCGATTCTGCACTGTACAAAGCCAACCACGAAGGCACTGCTGCAATCACCACGCTGGTCCACACCAACCATTCGGCAAAATAATTTGGGTGGCGGCTGTAGCGCCATAAACCCACATTGCATACATCCCCCTGCTTTTTAAGCATAAACTTAAGTTTTTGAACATCTGCAGTGGATTCAAATAAATACGCTGACACCCATAGCGCTATTCCGGCAATTTCCCAATTTGAAATAACATCACTGGTATTTAAAGCCATCATAAATCCGGGCAATGCCAAAACCGTAATATTGGCAAAACCTTGCGCCATGATTTCACATAACATATGAAAGCGTATCCACCTGCTGCCTTCGTTTTGCAGTGTCATTAAGCGATATTGATAACGAGGGAATTCCGTTTTAAAGATCACGCCTGTGGCTTTGCCCATCACCACCGCACCAATGCCCATTCGCAGGCCGATTAACAGGTAAACACCACCGATCACCCATTGACGCAGAGTATCTCCCTCTGCCAACCAAATGATCTGCGCCCCAATAGCTGCAACACCAAAGGGCCATGCAAGGTCTACATATGACATGCGGCCCGTTTTTAAAAACGGAATGCAAGCCACCAATATAAATAAAGTTAATTGAACCACCCCATTCACCTGTAGCATATAAACCAGATGTTCAGAATGAGAAGAAAATGCGGCAGCTGCTACCGCTAAAAAGATAAGGATTAAAATACTGCCAAAATTCATTGTTATTATTCTCTGTTTTTTCTTAAACAGTACAGTAATA
>CAJXIT010000402.1 GCA_913054055.1 uncultured Thalassolituus sp. | reverse complement strand
ATACTTTTCAAACACCTCGGAAGGCCAATTATTATGATTATTAAATACATTACTCACGAATTTCGTAGGAACATGAATACGTGATTTTCCTTCCGCTATTACTGATAGAGCTGACGGCTGCTTAGAATATATTAATGCGAACATAGCAAGCCAAGGTGTAGTGCCTTTTGAATTAATAAGGAATTTTGGGTCAACAGCTGCTCCATTAGAAATAGCTGGCCCAACACTTACCATAGAAAGTAAACCCTTTACCTGACCCTCTGACAAATCTATTTCTTTAAGATTGTTCTTAGATATTCCGATGAAGTACATCTGACGCCATTCCGTAGCGGATAGACCAAGTTCTGTTTCCTCTGACACTTCCTTCCCCTGTACTGCTGTAGAAATACAAATAGAGCTTATTAAGATTATAATGATTCGATTTAGCATGACTTTCCTGTGGTAACGCTTTTGTTGTGGGGCGGTGAAACGTAGCGAGGAACGAGCAAAGTGTAACCGTCCCAGCACCGAAGGTGCGAACACCAACTTTTTGTTAGGCATTTTAGTTAGCCTGCTTATCAAGTACGGCATTCATTCCAGAAAAGAAACCCAATTCTTTCCCGCCGCCATAAACCCGCTTAGCTACAAAATCCATAGGATATATTTGCTGCCCAGACTTCAAGACTATTACAAAGTTATCTCCATATTCTTCGGATGTTGCTAGTTTCCAAGAAGAGTTATGTTTACTTCTTATTCTATCGCCGAAAATAGTACCTAAACCAAGGATTACCTCACCCTCACTTGGTTTTTTCTGTTTATCATTAATCCATTTTTCATAAACAATATCGAGGTTTTCATATATTGAAGATGCTGTATCTATTCCATAGTGGGCAATAACATATTTACCTATTTCCTCCCACTGCTTGATGTCATTTAATTGATCATCGTTTAATTCATATATCTCCTGATCAATTATTCTTGAAGCCTTTTTCTCTATTATTTTCATTGCGCCCGCTCCCTGTTCAGCTAAAACTGTAATAGATAAAAATGATGTCAGAAGTGCCAAAGATAATAACTTGTACATATTTATTGCCTAACGCCTTTATAACCGGCAGCCTGCTGCGAAGCAGCATTTGGGCTGTCCAGCCACGTAGTGGCGATGGTTGATAAATTTGTTATACAGCTCTTGTGATTCTGCGTGTAAGTTCAAACATAACCCCTGTAAAGGCTGAAGTGCCTAGATTTGCTATGTAATAAGCATATTCTCCATTGTCATAGAAATTTTGAATTGAACCAGCAAGGAGAAGGCCAACTCCGATAGCACACCCTTGATAGGTCATAATCGAAGATGAGGATTGAGTACCTATCACAAAAAGAATTGCAGAGACGAAGACTGTAAAATTAAGAAGCCCCCAATAAAATCCGTCTGAAAATGAAAACCAAAGGGACACTAACTCTGCACCAATTGTACTGAGGAATACCCCCCAAGTAAGAATGAAGCCTATTCTCATAAATTTAGTCCCTTATATTTATTCGAGTGATGTATGACGCCCCTAAGCAGAGGCAAATTTGTTTTTAGCGCGAAGCGCGTTAAATTTGTCCTGCCAGTTCGCTGGCGAACTGGCTTGGTTTGTTATGTATTTATGCCAGTCCTCAAATTTAAGACTTCACCCTATTAAATGGCACCAAAATAAATTAAATAAAAACATTATCAATGCATACGCTGTTGGAACCCAGCAAGCTATAGAAACGTATAGGTAATTATTACCAATATAGCGAAGCTCCTTATGGATTCCTAAAGCAATATAGAGGTACCCTATTAACAAGAGAAAACCATATATCAAACCTATATACATACTTTGATCTTCGCTTTTAGAGTCAATTGTCAACGGCAGAGCATATGACCAGATCCAAAATACAGCCGGTCCTAATACATGTTGTCTAAAATCAAGCATCTAAATCTCAATGTACATAACGCCTGCCATAAGAGGCGGCATGAAATGCTGTCCGCCCCACGTCTTTTTGTGGGCCAATCTTAATGGCTTTGTTAAGCATTGCTACCACTATAATTTGTCCCATGCATTCTTAGGAAGTACTGGGAAAATGTTTTGGATGTGTTGCATTAATTTTAATTCTTCTGCTGAAATAATAGGGCTAAGTTGTTTTGTCATAGTGTCTATCACACGCCAGCCTCCGCCTTGGCCATCATCATTCTGCCACGTCAAAATGTACTGATCATTCCATCCAATTTTGCCAACAGTACCCTCAAGTGCACCCCAGCCAATATTAGGTGGACCAAGAAGATAGTAGGTTTCACCATCTTCCAATATTTCTAACGAATACGGACTAATAATAGTGCGAGTAGTAAGGCCAAATGGATCAAGATCACAGCCTGCTATAAGCAGTGGCAGAATAAGGAGCAATACTTTCTTCATTCTAAATTTTCACCGTGATGCTTAACGCCTGCCAGCAGGGGCGATGAAATCGTCCCTCTGGCTGGCTTTGTTACGTTTATTATTTAAAAAATGTTTCATTATCTACTTTCAACACGAACGGTTTCCCTTTTTCAGTAGAATTCCAGCCATGAGCTTTCGCAATTTTAACGAATCTAGAGATATGCTTAGGTAGAATTATTGGGTAATCACCTTGAATAAAACTTAACTCAGCGCCTGAAATATCCAGCCAGCGATCCCTAGTTACTAAGCCTCTAGCTTGTAGCAAGCTACCACTGCCTTCTTCAAATTCTACAGTTAGATTGAGTGAAAAACTCCAGTCATCATCAATCTTGGTAGTTGAAACTTGATAACGATAGCCAATGTTCTCGACTTCAATTCGTCTGCTTTTTTTACTAGTAAGACTCAATATCAATCCTAGAAACGTAACGCCCAATATAAAACGCGCGAAGCATGAGCGTCGGGCGGCCGAAGGGCGCGAATTTAATATTTTTGTTATATGGTTTTGTATGCATCATTGTTAAAGCAGAAGTAATACAAGCAGAGAATACTAGGAATAACAAAATATGCATATCTTAGACTAATTATCACCATAAGGTATAAGTCCGTATCAGTTGGCACTAATCCAAAAGGATATAATTCATAAGTACGTATACTTACGTAAAATATCATCACTAGGATCCATACAATCCTTGGAAATAACGCTCGGCTCAACC
>CAJXIT010000401.1 GCA_913054055.1 uncultured Thalassolituus sp. | reverse complement strand
ACAAAAAATAACGGGTCGTAACCAAAACCCCCTTCGCCATCTAGGGATGTTTGAATGCGCCCTTCCCATGCACCTTGGCAAATAATCGGATTAGGATCCAGCGCATGTTTCACAAATGCTAATACACAATGAAAACGGGCTGTGCGCTGGTCTAAAGGCACGCCGTTTAGTTCTCGCAATAACTTTAAATTATTATTGTTATCTTTGTCTGTGCCAGATGTTTCTTCCGGCTCTAGAGCTGAATACCTTGCACTGTAAATTCCCGGCGCGCCCTTAAGGGCATCCACTTCTAAACCACTGTCATCAGCCAATGATGGCAGCCCCGTTATTTCACTGGCATGACGTGCTTTTAAAATGGCATTTTCAATGAAGCTTAAACCGGTTTCATCGGCGTCTGGCACATCAAATTCACTTTGTGGAATCAGTGCCACATCAAAGTCATCCAATGCATTTTGAAGTTCGACTAACTTGCCTTTATTACCACTGGCTAAAACGATTTTTTGTTTCATACTCAGAACCTAAAAATTAGAAAGGTGGGCATTGACCACCTTAATATGTTGATTTGATCTCACCTTTGAATAGGTAAGTCACTTAGATGGGTTATTCGCCGCGATAGAACTTCTGATCAAACTTCACATCAAAGGTGCGCTGTTGTCCATCCGGTGTCACTTTCACGTTAAAGCGATAATGATTGGCATCGTAAAAATCAAACGTGCTGTAAAAGTACAAAGCACTGCCTTCTTGAATACGAGTAAACTCTAAGATTTTTTTCTGGCCAATCAGGTTAGACATTTCTGCTTCTAATGTTGCATTCCATGCCACAGGCATCACACCTTCATCGGTTTTGTTCACACTGATCATCAAGTACCCTTTATTACGGCTACGAGTAATACCATACGATCGAGCCACATCGCGATCTAATTCGCTTGTGGTTAATCCCATGTAGTGCACATCAAAATTACCAAATACTTTTTTCTGTTCGGCCAAGACAACACTGCTGGCCAGCCATATCATGAATACTAAAAATATATGTTTCATAATGATCCTCTTACTTGGTGACTCGATACACAGCAATCTCACCTAATAAATTAGGAAAAAGGCTGGTTGATAACGACTTCTGATGATTTTTATCCACCACAGTACGATTCAATATGGTGAGATTTTTTTCACGGCACAATTTTTCAAAATCACGAAAGGTGCACATGTGAATGTTAGGTGTGTCATACCAGTTAAACGGCAAGGTTTTTGACATGGGCATTTTACCTTTTGTTAATAGGTAAAAACGCGTGCGCCAATAACCGAAGTTTGGAAACGTAATAATGGCTTCTTTGCCCACTCGCAGCATGTCATCTAATAACACATCAGGACGACTGACCGCTTGTAAGGCTTGTGTCATGATTACCGTATCCATGGCGTTGTCTTTAAAATGAGCCAAGCCATCATTTAAGTTATGCTCAATCACATTCAGGCCCTTTTCAACACAGCTAACAATGCTGTCTTCATGGATTTCTAACCCATAACCTTTACACTGCTTTTGTGTTTTCAAGTGGGCCAACAAATCCCCTTGACCACAACCTAAATCCAAAACCTGACTTTTATCTGCCACCCAGTTTTGAATAATATTTAAATCACTGCGTAATTCAGTTTGGCTTTCTGCTTGATTTTTAATTTGAGTATTTTGCTGGCTCATAGGTTTAACTCCTTAGCCACACGATTCATATACGCGGTGAATATTTTCACATAGCGTGGAATAGGAATTAAAAACGCATCATGGCCTTTTTCTGATTCGATACAGGCGTAGGTCACATCTTTATCGGCTTCTACCAAGGCATCCACAATTTCTTCGCTGCGCTCTGGGCTAAAGCGCCAATCGGTGGTAAAGCTCACCACAAAAAATTTACTGTTTGCTGGTGCCAAACATTTTGCTAAATCATTATCTGAGTACTGGGCCGGATCAAAATAATCCAGCGCCTTAGTCATTAACAAATACGTATTGGCATCAAACGTGGTTGAAAACTTCTCACCTTGATAGTGCAAATAGCTTTCCACTTGAAACTCAGGTTTGTAACCGTATTTGATTTCGTCGGTTTTTAAATCCCGACCAAACTTTTCGCCCATGGCATCGTCACTTAAATACGTTAAGTGGGCCAACATACGCGCCGTCATTAAACCGGTTTTTGGAATGGCATTCTTTTCCATGTAATGACCATCATGAAACTCTGGGTCTTTCATAATGGCATTACGGGCCACTTCATTAAATGCAATGTTTTGTGCAGATAATTTAGGTGCCGATGCAATCACACCACAATAGGACAGGCGATCAGGATACTGAAAACTCCAACGTAACGCCTGCATGCCACCCAAGCTGCCACCAATCACAGCCGCAAACTTTTCAATACCCAAATAATCGGCAAGACGTGCTTGGCTTTCCACCCAGTCACGCACTCGTACCATTGGGAAATCACTACCGTACGGCTTATTAGTTTGAGGATTAATACTGGTTGGGCCGGTGGAGCCGTGACAGCCTCCAAGGTTATTCAAACACAATACAAAAAAACGATTAGTATCGATGGCTTTACCTGGACCAATGCAACTGTCCCACCAACCGGGTTTTTTATCCCCTTCATGAAACCCTGCCGCATGATGATGGCCACTTAAAGCGTGACAAATTAAAACCGCATTTGATTTATTAGCGTTTAATTCCCCGTAGGTTTCATAAACGATTTCATAGCTTGATAACACCTTGCCGCTTCTTAGCTCTAAGGGTGTATCAAACTTAGCCACTTGTGGCGTGACAATGCCAACGCTATCCGATGGGATGTGTTGAGGCATGAATGGATCCAACTATTATTCTGTTTTATTTCGCAGCCTTATGACTGCGAATCTGAATGTGTTCATACAACCTTATGTATGAACAACTTAATGCTTTTTAAAATCCCAGCTTACAATCCCAGTTTATAACCCCATAATCGGGAACTGACCGCCGTAACCTGCCGCCCCTGCAAAACCACTTAATAGGGTTTCAAATACGCGCAAGATTAAAATCACAATAATTGGACTTAAATCAATCCCGCCCATGTCTGGCATGCGATCTCGAATGGGCTTACTAATGGGGTCGATGATTTGTTTTAATAAATCGATGGCAGGATTA
>CAJXIT010000400.1 GCA_913054055.1 uncultured Thalassolituus sp. | reverse complement strand
CGCTTCTCGATACGCAAACTCTCGATATTAAGGTACCGCTCATCGGTAATCTTCAAAGGAGATCGGTTCGTATCAAACGTGATCGAAACAGGCGGTATTTTCAGATAACTATACTTATCCAGTAATGCTTTAGCCTGGTAATGCAATGCGGTCTCCACGGCAGCCCCACAATCCGAGCCCGGTCTATGTGAATAATGGTCATCACGCTTTGGACCTTTTTTAGCCAGAAGTTCCGCATCACAGGCAGGACAACGGCAACCACACGCGATTCCGCTCTTCACATCTTCACGACTCACATGTACCAGCTCACCATTCCTTAAACCATACTTCAGCTTAACCGCACTCAAAAGAACTCCTACCTATCTCGCTGGATGACTTACCCATACCCTGACTCTAAGAAAGCCGTCTCCATCAAAGACAACACCTTTGAAGTTTTACCCAATATCACCAAATTTGAGAAATGGTAAATCTCATATTCAAAACCATTCCCCTTAACCTGATGGTCGATGACCACCCTTTGACCTTCGTGGTCTATCTCAATATATGCAGGGTTCCACCATTTCTCGCGAATGATTATATCTGTATCAGGACCAATCAAACGAGACACGCGCGGTAGATCTTGCACCGTGGAGGTCGATATCAAACCGTGTGTTTTACCCGAGAACTCAAACTTAACCTCAGTATCGACGAACACTCTCAGACAGAGGTAAATTTTACCATACTCTTAGTAATTAATGCTTTACTAAATTAGCAAGGTTGCTAAAACGGAAATGGTCCAGAAACTTGCTGGACCTCGATAGTTACACCTTGTTGATCTCACCGAATAAGAGATAGTAATCAAAGATACCAAATAGTAACAATTTAGGAAGACCACAGACCAAATCTAAGTATAGTCGCGCCCTTAGGCTTCACGTTTTGCTCTTTAACAATGACAAGATAAGTTCCTTTTTTTCCTCTTCCGTCATTTGAGCAACAAGGCACGCTATTTCTGCAGAGCTTTCATCTTCACAGAAAAAGAAACTTAAAGGCACGCCTAATTCATCAGCCAATAGCTTTAAGGTTCTTACATCTGGTGTATGTTTGCCCTTTTCATATTGATTCATTCTAGGGCTAGCTGAGCTTTCATCCATACCTATGCATACTCCCAACGATTTTTGCGAGAGTTTTGCTTTTTTACGAGCTTCTTTGAGCCGTACTGGAATTGGGTTTTCGAATGGCACTTGAGTTTCATGTCTCTGATCTCATGGTAACTAAGATTTTCTTAGTTTTACCTATTTCTGTATACTAAGCAATTCTTAGTATTTTAGTGGTATAAGCGGTACATGAAGCGTTCTATAAAAATCAGTGATGAAATGCACAAGCTATTGATCGAAAAAGAGATGGATGGTTTCTTGGTAGTTGAATTAAGAGATGCATTTGTTTCTATTGATGACTCCTACGTTGATCTAGATGATGCTCGTCGTAAGATTTACCGACAAATCTTACGCTTTATGAAGAACAATTGGCTTAGAAGTGAAGGTTCAGGGCAAAAGAAACGCTACTTTCAAACCGACCTATTCAAAACCCTTCAGGCCGATACGGTGTTAGAAAACACTAACATTTCCATTTCCGCTTCGTCTGATTACTCGGTATTAAGACATGAGCGCAACCAATATAAAGGTGAGCTAGAAATAGTCTTTGGGGAAATTAGTGAGTATCAATCGACCTGTAGTCGCTTTCCTGAACTGGAACCAAAGCTAACGCCACTTCTTGAGCAAGCGCGAGAAAATTCTGCACAACTATTAGGAAGAGTGAATGCACTAACGAACGTACTTAAAACACTTTCTGAGAACAGTTCATCATGCTAAGGCAGTGGCAGGCAGAATGCTCAGAAAAGGCATTACGAAAATACAGTTCACACCAACAGCACTTCTTCTGCCAAGCGACGCCAGGGGCCGGAAAAACGGTACTGGCTGCTACGGTAGCTTCAAGATTACTGCAAGAAAATATGGTCGATATTGTTCTATGCTTTGCTCCGTCTTTAACGGTCTCTGATGGAATTAAAAAAACCTTTTCTCAGATTCTTAATTGTACCTTTAATGGTGGATTAGGCTCTATTGGACAGTCTCTTACCTATCAGTCAATTCAATTTCTTAATGATGAATTTTGGCAGACATTGCGTAATCACCGAGTATTTGTGGTCTTTGATGAGATACACCATTGCTCTGGTACTGAGATAGAAAATGCGAATGTTTGGGGGCAACAAGTCCTGACTAAGATTCAAGGGTTGGCAACGTATACCCTTGCGCTTTCTGGGACGCCATGGCGTTCGGACTCTTTACCGATTGCTTTAGGTGAGTACAGCGACCCTGATGGAAAACTGCTAGTTGATTATCAATATACGCTCAAGCAAGCAATTACTGACAAGGTTTGCAGGGCACCAAAGATTGTTTTGGTCGATAACGAACACCTGACAGTGACCAATGACGAAAAGACAGAATCGTTTTTCTCGATACTGGAAATGATTAAGCAGACTAAGACCTCTTATCAGAGCGTCATTCATAACCAGGATGCGATGGAGCACCTGCTTGGGTTAGGTTGTAAGAAGCTTGCAGAAATCCGAAAACACACCCCAAATGCAGGAGGTTTAGTTGTCGCAGCATCAATTCAACATGCGCAAACAATTAAAAAGCTCCTTTCTGAAAAGTACGCACAATCGGTCTCAATCGTGACCTACCGGCATGATGAGCCTTTAGCTGAGATTGAACGGTACAGACGAAGTGATACTCAGTGGATTGTTAGCGTTGGAATGATTAGTGAAGGGACTGATATTCCGCGCCTTCAAGTGTGTTGTCATATGAGTTCGGTCAAAACCGAATTGTATTTTAGACAAGTGCTTGGACGAATCCTTCGAGTGAATTCCACTGACGAGCATCAGGCATGGTTATTCACTTTTTCTGAGCAAAGTTTAATAAAGTATGCCGAGAGGATTGAACAAGATATTCCTGAGTCGTGCATGTATGCAAAATGGGACAAGCTTGCTGAAATTGAATCGGACAATAAACGTAACCATCTGATTAAAAACGGATTACTAGAAGAACGAGAAGCCGTAGATTCAAAGCTAACATGGTGTAGCCAGACGAGCAGCATTCAGAGTATTGATGGAGTACTTGGTG
>CAJXIT010000399.1 GCA_913054055.1 uncultured Thalassolituus sp. | reverse complement strand
GTATCAAGAATTTTTAGACGCCTTTGCTGCGGGTAAGTGGGATGGTGATCGCGATAACTGGGCCGATCAAATTGAGTATGAAGACTGGCAAATGGTCACTGCAACCCATAGGGAGTGCAGTAACCGACGTTGCCCGCATTTTGATGCCTGCCCATTCTTTACAGCTAGAAAAGCATTGGAAGATGCGGATGTGATTGTAGCAAATCACGACCTTGTCATGGCAGATATTAGCTTGGGTGGCGGGGCAATATTGCCTGAGCCAGCAAAAAGCATTTACGTATTTGATGAAGGCCATCATTTACCCGATAAGGCCATTAGTCATTTCGCTGGTCAGGTGAAGCTTCATCAAGAAGAGAATTTACTTAAGCAAATTTCAAAAGCGATAGATACCATGGGTAAGCAGTGTGGCACCCCTGTTGGCCTGCTACAAATGGTTACGACCATGCCTGAAACAATCGCAGAAATTAACTCTAAGTTAGGTTTTGTACGTCATTTATTAATGGATCACTTAGGTGAGGACGCTGAGTTAGAAGGGCGTCAGCAGCATCGATTTAGAATGGGTTTGGCACCCGATGAATTAGTAGAGATGGCAGGTGAGCTCAATAAGTCACACAATACATTATTTGGTCATGTAGATAAGATTGTTGAAGCGCTTAAAGGGTCTATCTCTAAAGACGATGGCGAATACAAAAAATCTGATGCGGAAAAATGGTTTCCCATTATTGGTATGTTGCAAGCTCGATTAGAAAGCGCGGGCATGCTGTGGCTAAGTTACGCACAGAAAGATTTTGAAGATAACCCTCCTACCTCTAGATGGTTGGAGCGTATTAATAATGAGTATGAAGATGATATTGGGCTTTACTCCAGCCCAATTTTAGCGGCTGAGTTATTAGCTAAAAACCTGTGGTCGCGAGTGTATGGGGCCATTGTAACGTCAGCAACGCTGACTGCGCTGGGCACATTTGATCGATTTAGAATGAAGTCTGGTTTGGCGCGGGATAATTATAGTGAGATCATTCAGAGCCCATTTGATTATCCGAATTTAGGTGAGCTGGTTGTGCCAGGTGATGCAGTAGAGCCAAGTAGTGGGCCTGAATACGGTGAGAAAATTGCTGAAGTATTGGCTCACCATTTAAATGAAGACGAAAGCACCTTGATATTGTTTACCAGTCGCCGTGTTATGAATGATGTGAAATACAATTTGGATTATCAGTTGGCCGATCATGTTATGACGCAGGATGATTATTCTAAGCAAGAAGTGATTCGACAGCATAAAGAAAAAATTGAAAATGGTTTGCCTAGCTTTTTATTTGGACTGGCCAGTTTTGCAGAAGGAATCGATTTACCCGGAGACTTTTTACAGCACGTTGTGATTGTGCGCTTGCCTTTTTCAGTGCCGGACGATCCTGTGGATGCCACTCTAGCAGAGTGGCTTGAAACAAAAGGGCGTAACCCATTTATGGAGTTATCCGTGCCGGATGCCAGTGTGCGTTTAATTCAGGCTTGTGGTCGTTTAATTAGAACGGAAACCGATACAGGTAAAATCACCTTGCTGGATAAGCGCATAGTGAGTAAGCGATATGGTTCCATGCTGATTCAGTCGCTGCCTCCTTTTAGGCGTGTATTTAGCTAGCTCTAAGGGGTGGATATTAGAGAGCTGGTTAAAACAGTCTGTTTAATAGCCTCTATGCTCAAGTGTTTGACCTGGTTGGAGATACTGGGTAGCTTAGCCACTGTAAAATAATAAAAAGGCAGTGGCATAATGAAAATCTACGAAGAAAAAATCGCCCCTAATGCACGTCGAGTGCGCATGTTTTTGGCAGAAAAAGGCCTGCTTGATAAAGTAGAGTTTGAGCAGGTGGACCTTAAAGCCGGCGATAATATTTCGGCCGGCTTTCGCCAGAAAAACCCCATTGCCAAAATCCCTGTATTAGAAATGGATGACGGCAGCTTTTTATCTGAATCCATTGCCATTTGTCGTTACTTTGAAGTCAAGTATCCAAAGCACCCTCTGATGGGTACAAGCCCGGAGCAGCAAGCCATTATTGAAATGTGGCAGCGTCGTTGTGAAATTTATTTTATGAATATTGTGGGTATGGGCTTTCAGCATACCAGTGGTTATTTTTCAGATCGTATGAAGCCGGTCAAAGAGTGGGGTGAGGTGTGTGTAAAGTCTATCCCTAAGTTTTTTCAATTACTTGATGCTCATTTAGCCGAGTCAAAATACATTGCCGGAGATGAATTTAGTGTGGCGGATATTACGGCTTATGTGACCATGGATTTTGCCAAGGTGATACGAACTCGTCCAAGTGAGGACTTGGTGAATTTGAAGCGCTGGTATGATTTAGTCAGTACGAGGGAGTCCGCAAGGGTATAACTTTATGTGCGTTTATTCTGTTATTTCTTGATTTTTATTTAATGGGTTAAACGCACTCACGTAGTAGCAATTCCTTCCTGAGTTTTTAGCTTTATAGAGTGCTTGGTCAGCCATTTTGAGTGCTAAGTCTTGGCTGTTTTTCATCCAAAGGTCTGGGTTTGAAATTAGGCAGGCACCACAGCTGATTGTCAGGTTATCACTTACCTCTGATTCTATATGGGGGATCTGCAGATTCGAAACTCCTGTTAAGATACCATTCAATATATCCTTTAAATCATCATGACTATTGGGTTGGCAAAGCATGACAAATTCTTCTCCACCGTAACGAGCCAAGACATCAAAAGCACGGCGAGTATGCTTCTGTAATGATTGAGCGACCGCTATAAGTGCTTCGTCACCTTGTTGGTGGCCGTAGTGATCATTATATTTTTTAAAATAATCAATATCCATCATGATGATTGCTAATGGGATTTTGTTTCGCGTTGAAGCTCGCCATGATTTATCAAAGGTTTCATCAAAGAACCTACGATTGTAGATGCCAGTGAGCCCGTCAATAATTGAATCAAGCTTTAATTTCTCTTGGTAGTTTTGGACTTTTTCTATGAGGTTATTAAACGCATCCTGGAAATAAGCCAATTCTTTAATTGTGTTGCGACCTTTTAATTCGTATAAGGATTCTTTGTTTATCATGTTGGTTAGTTGCCTATGAATGCTTACTATAGGTGTTAGGAATAAAAACCAAATGACGATGGTAATCACTATCGGAAGTGCTAGTAAT
>CAJXIT010000398.1 GCA_913054055.1 uncultured Thalassolituus sp. | reverse complement strand
ATACGGCGACCACCGAGATCTACACTCTTTCCCTACACGACGCTCTTCCGATCTCTTTGTTCGTCATTGCAAAGCTCAGGTCCTGAATCGACTATTTTAGCTATACTGATTCCAACGGGCGCTTTCATGCATTTTGCTTTATAATCCGCCCTCGATTTTGGCAGTATCGTGTTTTTAACCACTGCCTCGCTTAGATACAGGTAATACCATGAACTTTTCATCATTAGGTTTAGCTCCAGAATTGCTTCAAGCCATTGAGGCTTGTGGTTATACCGAGATGACCCCTGTTCAAGAGCAAGCCATTGTGCCTGCTCGCCGTGGTAAAGACCTTTTGGCCAATGCCCAAACAGGCACAGGTAAGACAGCTGCTTTTGCACTGCCCATATTGCAGCAAATGATCGATAAACCCAGATCAGAGCCTTCAAACAGCCCTAGAGCCATCATTCTTACGCCAACACGTGAACTGGCAGAGCAATTAGCCGATACCATTGGTGCTTATGCTCAATTTTTATCGCTGACCCTCACATCCGTATATGGCGGTGTGAAAATGGGCGGCCAAGAACGTAAATTAAAAGCCGGCGTGGATATCTTAATTGCCACGCCTGGGCGATTAATGGAGCACATAGCCCAATGCAACGTAGAACTTTCTGCCGCTGAATTTGTTGTACTAGATGAAGCCGACCGCATGTTAGACATGGGCTTTATTAATGACGTGCAAACCATCTTTCAACATACAGCAAAAAAACGTCAGACCTTATTATTCTCGGCAACCATTTCACCAGCCGTGAATGAGCTTGCTCATAAAATTTTACACAATCATCAAGTGGTTAGGGTCACCAAACAAAATGCTACCGCGGATACCGTTCAGCATGTGGTTTATCCGGTTGATGAGCGCAGTAAAATTGATTTGTTCATGGATTTGTTAACCCAGAACAACTGGTTTCAAATTCTTGTTTTTACCAGTACCAAAGATCAAGCAGACCGATTGTTATCGGATTTAAAATTGCATAAAGTCACCGCAGCGGTTTGCCATGGGGATAAAAGCCAAGGTACACGCAGACGCGCACTGGCCGATTTTAAAGCCGGCGACATTCAAGTATTAATTGCGACAGAAGTGGCTGCACGAGGTTTGGACATTAATGGTTTAGAGTTTGTACTAAACTTTAACCTGCCTTACTTAGCAGAAGATTATGTTCACCGCATTGGCCGTGCTGGACGCGCCGGCAAAAAAGGCCAAGCCATTTCATTTGTTAGCCGTGAAGAAGAACGCACACTGGATAACATTGAACGCTTAATTGGCAATCGCATTAAGCGAATTTTTCAACCGGGATTTGAAGTGAGCAGCCGTGATGCTTTGATTAAAACCGTGGCTAAAAAGCAGCGCCCTAACCGTACCAATAAAAGTAGCAAAACAACCATTTCTCAAGGTAAAACGGGCAGTAAACCTGCTAATGGCAAACCAAAAGGGAAAGCAGCTCCTAAGAAGCCTAAACATAAAGTGAAAAAGAAAAAATAGTTTTTCTACTGTGGGAGGGCGCCTGCTCGCGATGATTATTTAATATGAATATCGCGCGCAAGCGCCCTCCCACAACCAAAGTACCTAGCACTTAAATAATATTTAAATGCCTTATTATTAACTGCACACTTTCGTTGCCACGAAATTCATTCACATCCATTTCAAAGACTAAATACACTCGATTTAAATTCATTAAATCTTGCTGACCAAACCCGTGACGCTCAATGCCAAATAAAATAGCATCCACTAATTGGGTACTGTTTGGAATCTGTAGCGTCAGTTTTAAATGGTTTTTATCCGCCCCTAACAATCTTTGATTGGTCACCATGAATTCCCCATCAAATAATGGTTCTGGAAAGTTCTGCCCCCAGGGGGCAACGAAGCGCAACTGGCGAGCCATATTAATAGTAAAGTCCTGCGGGGCTGGTATACCATCTGTAACAAGTGTATTCACAAGTAACTCGGGGGTTAACAGTTGTTGGGATACCTGTTCAAAACACGCTTTAAACTCATCTAAATGTTTACGGTTCAATGACAAACCTGCCGCCATGGCATGACCACCAAATTTATTTAACGCATGTGGAATTTGTTTAGCCACTAGGTCTAACGCATCGCGTAAATGAAACCCAGGAATAGAACGACCACTGGCTTTTAATTCCGCATCGGCTGAATCATTACCTTCTTGTGCCGGAGCAAATACAATCACGGGGCGATAATATTTTTCTTTTAAGCGTGAGGCTAATAGTCCAATGACCCCTTGATGCCAGCTGGCTTGAAACAAACACAAACTGCTGGCATCTTTAACCTGAGCTTCAGGTAAGCGATCTAATGCTTGCAAGGCCTGCTGCTGCATGCCCGCTTCAACTTGTTTGCGCTCACTGTTTAAATCCTCTAATAACTGAGCCGCAGACAGTGCATGCTCTTCATTGCCTGATAGTAAACACTCGATGCCAATGCTCATATCATCCATGCGACCTGCCGCATTTAATCTTGGTCCTAAAGCAAATCCAAAATCTTTACTGGTAAGTTGCTGATGATTCTTTTTTGCCACTTGCAGCAATGCCAAAATACCAGGGCGCCCATGGCCTGAACGAATGCGTCGCAACCCTTGCTCCACAATAATTCGATTATTTTCATCCAGTGGCACCACGTCTGCGACAGATGCCAATGCTACTAGGTCTAAGTAACTGGCCATATTTGGCAGTGTATTTGATTGCACGCCTTGCTCTATGAGCTTTGCCCTTAAAGCACACAAGACGTAAAAGATAACTGCACAGCCACAAGCGGATTTTGAAGCAAACTGACAGTTAGGTTGATTAGGGTTAACAATGGCATCGGCTTTCGGCAGGTCGTTTTCATCAGGACTTGCGGCCAAATGATGATCGGTGACCAGCACTTTCATGCCTAATTCTTTTGCCCGCGCAACGCCATCAAAACTGGAAATACCATTATCTACCGTTACCAAAAGGTCCGGCTGAAATTCTTTATACGCAAGATCTGTGATTGCTGGGGAAAGGCCGTACCCATATTCAAAACGATTGGGGACAAGATAATGTACCCAGTGTGCGCCCATTTTATTTAAACAGTCCACAGCCAACGCGGTACTGGTAGCGCCATCCGCATCAAAATCACCAATGATTAATATG
>CAJXIT010000397.1 GCA_913054055.1 uncultured Thalassolituus sp. | reverse complement strand
CCATAACCACACTGAATGCATCTTTGATTTGCTTTCTCATGATCTTAGAAAGATTATTAGGATCTATGTAATTACTGGGTTCATGTCCTTCTGTAATTTGTGTGGCTTGATGTTGGGTTCTTAACTGCATAATGACCCTAAGTGCATCCTGCATATTTCGACTGTCTTCAATGGTCATAGCTTTGCATTTAACCAACGCATGTAAGCGATCAATGGTATTAATTTCCGTAATGGAATGCGCTAAAGAATGCAGTCTGACTAAATCGATAATGGGCAAAATACCGCGTTTTTTTAAGTCTAATTCGTCGGCGTGTTCACCGTTATGCTCAACAACAAAGCGTCGAAATATTCCCATAGGTGGCTCAGAACTCAACACATTTTGCGCTAATGCGGCTAAAAATATACTATTACTACTGGCTTGTTTTAGCATATGTGTTTGCAATTCATGGCATAAAGCTTGTTCCCCATAAATAGCCCGTAAATCAAAAAAGATGCTGGTATGCATGACGGCATTTGGTGTCGGGCTTACAGTCCATTTATCAACGGTAGATTGCCAAGTGGATAAAGGTTGACGCCATTTATCGTTAGTGGCCATGACATTACCAGGGCAATAAACATAACCGCATTCATTTAGGCCATCGCATACCTTCTTAGCGAGCACTTCAAACCAAGCTTTGTCTTTTTCTTCTAGTTTGTTACTTATTAATAATCCATTGTCTTGATCCGCATTAAGTAACTGCTCTTTTCTCCCTTGTGAACCGAACCCAAGCCAGCAGAAAGGAACGGGGGCGGGTCCAATTTCTTCTATTGTGAGTTCAATTAAACGAACCGTTATGGCGTCACTGATGGCCGTAAGGATATGACCCACTTGATGGGCACGGATCCCTGAATTGATCCATTGCACCATCAGATTGGGTAGAGACTGAATAACACTTTTTAATGCATGAGGATCATGTTGGCGGCTAACGTGCTGAACCAAATATATTGGGTCATCTTGTTTAGCTAGCATTAAATCAGATGAGGTAACGATGCCTTTTAAGTTTCCCTCTTCCATTACCGGTATATGATGGTAACCATGTTGTGTCATAAATAGGGTGGCATCAAACAATGTTGATTGAGGCAGGATGCTTTCGGGATTTAAAGTCATGATTTGACTGATGGGGGTATTTAAATCCATGCCTTGAGCAACGGCTCGGGAACGAATATCTCGATCGGTAACAATGCCAATTAAACGATTATCTTTCATGATCAAAACAGACGATAGACGGCGCTTTGACATGTTTTGAGCCGCTTGTTGAATCGTGCTATCTGGTGATAAGGTTAAAACGGATGTGCTCATGACATCTTTAACCATGCGCATTAATTCGTGAGGGTTGGGCTCATGACGAGCGGCGCGTCGCACTCGACGGCTGCGCTGACTGTGAAAAAAACGATCAAAAATTCGATTGCGTTTACGGATTTCCTGATAATGTGATTCAGGAATTAAATAGATTAATGAGTCTTCAATCAGTGTGGCTTTGATGCCTGGTTGCTCTGAGTTTAAACCCATTAGATTAAAACTAACGGTTTCACCTAACCTATCTACAAGGCGATTATCTTTGGCCCGTAGTTCTGCTGCCCCGCTGCGGATGATGCGTAAACCACCGTCTCCATGTGTGTACTCAAATACGGTGCCTTTACGAAAGTAGCTGATCTCGATTTTAGGTAATAAATTTTCAATTTCAGATTCAGGCAATTCATCAAATGGTATGCATTCTTTTAAAAAATCCAACAAGCTTGCTAGCTCAGGATTAACGCTTGGATTTTTAATAATGCCTGTGTTCATAAGATAATCCTTGATTACTGTCTGAAATCATCATCAAAGGACGTTGTATAATTTACAAATGCTAAACCAGCGTCTCCGTAGTATAAAGTCTCATTTGAAGAAGCGGCTAAACGAATGCGGCTTTGATCCAAAGTGGGGTTGACTAGTAACATGCCCCAGCGCGTACCGTGCTCATTCAGTGCAACCACTTGCATAGGGGTTGAATCAGTATCCAAGTTATCAATTTGAGCTGCTACAACGCCTTCAAGGGGGAACTGTGACTCTAATTCGATTTGAAGGTGGACTTCATCTTTCCAGCTGCCTTTAAGCTCTAATTCAAAGTCACCATTTTTTAGCTGGCAGTGACCGCTACTATATCGGCAATTAGGTTTTTCAACCAATTCATACTGTGACCCTTGCTTGGCGGCATGGGGTTTTTCTGACACCGCTGCATCCACCGAAAAATAACTAATAAGCGCTAAAATAGGTGCAACCAAAAGGGCAATAACAACGTGTTTATTTTTTAAAAAACTCATAACTTACTCCTTAAAATGACAGCGCTGAACATTCAGCGCTGTCGTTCTTAATCACTCACTCATTTAAGCATAAATAAGTGGTGAGCTTACTGCTAGTGATCGTGCGCTTCTTCAACACCGCAAGGTACACGGATGTGCTCAACAAGTTCTTGGATCTCTTGAGGTGGTTCTTGTGTGGCACGAGAAACAAAAAATGCAACGGTAAAGTTCACCACAGCACCAATTGCACCAAATGCATTCGGTTCGATACCGAAGAACCAGTTTGCAGGCATATCGCCAAGGAACGAAGTATCTGCCACAAACATCACACCTTTGTGCTGGAATACATACAGTAAGGTCACAGTAATACCTGCGATCATACCGGCAATGGCGCCTTCCTTATTAATGCGTGAGCTGAAGATACCCATCATCAATGCCGGGAAGATAGACGAGGCAGCTAAACCAAAGGCCAGTGCAACGGTACCGGCAGCAAAGTCAGGAGGATTGAACCCCAAATACCCTGCCACACCAATGGCACCCGCCATGGCTATTCGACTGGCTTGTAGCTCTTGTTTCTCCGTTATATCGGGCATGAGTACGCCTTTCAATAAATCGTGAGATATAGAAGAGGCAATGGCCAGTAATAAACCCGCAGCGGTAGACAGTGCGGCGGCTAAGCCACCCGCTGCCACTAATGCAATTACCCAGTTTGGTAACTGTGCTATTTCAGGGTTGGCTAATACCATTATGTCACGGTCTACCTTCACCATTTCATTGGTCGCTTTGTCAGACGTATACTGGATTTTTCCATCGCCATTTTTATCTTCAAATTGTAATAAACCAGTTTTTTCCCAATCTTTAA
>CAJXIT010000396.1 GCA_913054055.1 uncultured Thalassolituus sp. | reverse complement strand
CATTGCGAGCGCAGGAAAATAATGTTGCTCGTTTGCAAGCGGCGGTTGATCAAGCTCAAACTGCTATGGTGATGATTGATCGAGACTTATTGATCACTTACATCAACAATGAAACCGTTAACCTATTTAAAAAACATGAAGAAACATTAAGAAGTGTATGGTCTGGCTTTTTAGCTACAGAAGAATGGCTGATGGGGCGATGTATTGATGAGTTTCACCGAAACCCCGCGCATCAACGCCAGTTGCTCAGCAACCCAAGCAATTTACCTTACAGCACAGACATCACCATTGGGCATTTAAAGATTGAGCTTAATGTCGCTTCTATTTTTGATACTAAAGGTGACTATATTGGGAACACTCTTGAGTGGCGTGATGTCACCGAAGAGCGTGCAAAAGAAGCTGAAATTGGTCGCTTAGCTTCTGCCGTTGAAGGTATGACAACAAACCTAATGATGGCAAATGAAGATGGAATTATTCAGTACGTAAACCCATCCCTTTCTACCTTACTGAAAGGTCGAGAAAGTGAGTTACGTAAAGAACTCTCAGGGTTCGATGCGAGTAACCTTGTGGGTAAGAACATCGACATCTTCCATAAAAACCCGGCCCACCAACGAAGCATTATTGCCAATCCTGATCGCTTGCCATTTTCCTCGGATATTAAAGTCGGCACATTAGAATTTAATTTAACGTGTATCGCCATGCGAGATGGGAACGGAAATTTTATGGGGCCAGCATTGCAGTGGGTCGATATAACAGAGCAACAAGATGGCCAGCGCCAAGTAGAGAGTTTGATTCAAAAGGCTATTTCTGGTCAGCTGGATGAGCGTATTGACACCTCAGATTACAGTGGCTTTATGAAAGAGTTAGGCGACGGCGTCAATGGTTTGTTAGACACCTTAGTCGAACCTTTAGGGCAGTGTATTGATGTCATGAGTAAAGTGGCTGATGGTGACTTAAAAACGACGATGCCAGACAGTAATCAAGGTGAGTTTGGACGTTTAGCGGAGGCGGTTAATACGTCCATTCTAAACATTCGAAATATGGTTGATAAGATCACCACATCATCTGCGAGAGTCGCGACGGCCTCTACAGAAATTGCCGAAGGGAATAATGATTTAAGCCAAAGGGTGGAAGCACAAGCTTCTAATTTAGAAGAAACGGCTGCCAGCATGGAGCAGATGACCGCAACGGTTAAGCAAAATGCGGAAAATGCCAAAGGTGCTAATGAGCTGTCTGATGATGCGGCTAAAAAAGCAGGTAAAGGCGGAGAGGTTGTGGGGCAAGCTGTATCGGCTATGTCAGAAATTAACAGTGCGAGTAAGAAGATTGCCGACATTATCGGTGTCATTGACGAGATTGCTTTCCAAACAAACTTGTTAGCTCTCAATGCGGCGGTTGAAGCGGCGCGAGCAGGCGAACAAGGGCGCGGTTTTGCTGTAGTGGCAGGAGAGGTAAGAAACCTTGCACAACGAAGTGCAGCAGCAGCGAAAGAAATTAAAGGCTTAATTAAAGACAGCGTAGAGAAGGTAGATGAAGGATCTCGTTTAGTTGATGAATCTGGGGAAACTTTAAATGAAATTGTTGACGCGGTAGCTAGCGTCTCACAACTTATCCAGCAAATTGCTGAATCAAGCTTAGAGCAGTCGACTGGTATTGATGAAATAAACCGAGCCATTACCACCATGGATGAAATGACTCAGCAAAATGCATCATTAGTAGAAGAAACATCGGCTGCCAGCCAGTCACTAAGATCTGAAGGCAAAGAACTGCTTAATCTCATGAACTTCTTTAGTACCGACAGTAATGTCGCTCAGTACGGCGCACAAGGTAACCTTTCATCTGTCCCAAAAAGAGGCAATGTGAGCGAATTAAAAAACGCTAAGGTTGTTAATTCTGGAGTGTCGTTCCGTGAGGATGGGGATGAATGGGAAGAGTTCTAACTAAGCCTGCTAGCCAGGCAGACAAAATGAGTTCGATGAACCCAAGCACGCATGCAATGACTGATAGTAAGAAAGAGTTTGAGCTAACAGAAAAAGATTTCAAATTTGTGCAGTGGTTTATTCATAAGAATGCGGGCATTCATTTAACCGACCAGAAGTATGCGATGGTGTATGGACGAGTCAGTAGAAAAATGCGTGAGAAGGGTGTGGTTCGTTTTGCGGATTATCGAGAAATAATTGAACATTCCAAGCCTGAACAAATAGCATTTGTGAATGCTCTGACGACCAACAAAACGTCGTTTTTTCGAGAGCAGCACCATTTTGATTATCTTGAAAAAACACTGGTTCCGAAGTGGATTAAGCAGCGGAAACAGGAAATACGAATATGGTCGGCGGGTTGCTCTACTGGTGAAGAGCCGTACAGTTATTTGGCGGCATTAAGTCATGCAAATGCGTTCGAACACTTTTCTAAGGTGGCATTACTGGCAACTGACCTTGATACGAATGTGTTGGCTCATGCTAAGGCTGGAGTGTATGACGAAGAAGCGATAGACAGTATTCCTAAGTCATACCTCAAAGGAAACTTCGTGAAAGGCAAAGGAGAGTTTATTGGGAAAATAAAATGCGCTAAAAAGCTTCAGCAACAAGTCGTTTTTAAGCAACTTAACCTTCTCGAAAACTGGCCAATGACGAAAAAATTTGATCTGATCTCTTGTCGTAATGTGATGATCTATTTTGACAAAAAAACTCAAAAAATGCTGATAGATAGATTTTGCCAGCAGCTTAATGAAGGAGGTTCTCTGTTTATTGGTCATTCAGAAAGCGTGGGGCCAGGTTGCCAGCAGTTTGAACACTTAGGTAATACCATCTATTTAAAGCTGTAATGCCGTAAACCGAAAATATTAAGCTCAAATTTAAAGTGCTAAAGCATCGAGTATTGATCATTGAGCATAAAACGGAGCATATGGAATGTGTGATTTTATAAGGGAATATAACGAGTGTTAGCCAAAGAGCAAAGTGCCTATTACAGCCGGTTTTACCATGAACTGAGACAGCAACATGTCGTTAAAGTACTTCCAGGAGGCTTGTACTGTACTGCCGAGAAGGAAGTCATCAGCACGGGGCTAGGTTCTTGTGTTGCGGCTTGTATTTGGGACCCTTTTGCTCAAGTTGGAGGAATGAACCATTTCTTATTGCCGATAGCACACAGCAGTGAACATCACCACTGGTCACATGATGATGTGGTGTCGACAGCCT
>CAJXIT010000395.1 GCA_913054055.1 uncultured Thalassolituus sp. | reverse complement strand
AATATAGGGTTGGAAATTTTTAAAGTGGAATTGAATAACTGTGAATAAATACCGAGTATTGGTTTGCCTATTTACGAGCCTTATTTGTGGGTGTCAGTCTCAAGCGCTACAAGAAAAGCAGGGGAAGGAAATGGTAAATTCTGATTTTGCTATGCCTACAAGTATTGATACTGATAAACAAGATGTAGGCTTTCAAATTAGAGGTAAGAATCAAGCAGGTAAACTTCCATCAAGTTTAGAAAACAATGTATGGAGCATGGGTGAAATCACCATTGACAGCTGGCCTTTAGGTTTACACTTTTGCGAGCAATGCTACGCCCAACTTGGCCGTCGTCATCATCCTGATGGTGCAACACAATGGTTGAAGATAATTAATGAATCAGGAACAAAAATGTTTGTGGTGAGCAGTTATCAGAAACAGTTTAATGCCTTGGGTTGGCACTTTAAGCATGAAGGAAATAAAGTAAAGATTATTCAGACAAACTCTAGGTTTGAAACGCTTATAGATGCAGTTGTTCGTAAGTCCTCTCCACTTAATGCCGATCAAGAATGTTCAGTTTTATGGGCAAATAAGCACTACTTAAAGCAGCCAAAACCAGGTATATCAAATGATGTCGCTCAGTTTCGGGCTCAATTTATTCTTAAATGTGATGAGTAAAACGGGTTAATCTTTTTCCATACGCTTCTTAGTTTTACTGCTGGCCACTGCCGTTAACGGATCTTCCGGCCAAGGGTGTTTGGCGTATCGTCCTCGATTTTCTTTACGTACTTCTGGGTACGCTTCTTTCCAAAAAAATGCTAAATCATGTGTCATGGCCAATGGCTTTTGCGCTGGACTCAATAAATGCACGTTTAGGGTGATCTGGCCTTTGGCGATAGTGGGCGATTGATTCAAACCAAAGCATTCCTGTAACTTGGCTTTTACCACAGGTGGAGTGTGAGAATAATCTATGGTCGCGTTGCGACCGGAGGGCAAGGGCAGTGAAGAAGGAAAATCTTGTTTGAGTTGCGTTTGTAATGACCAGTCTATTCTTGATAACAGGGCATCCATATAAGGGATGTTTTTTAGCGCCTTACCATTCATAAAAGGAATCAACCAGTTATCCATATCTTTTATGAGTCGATCTTCTTCAAACGATGGATAAATATCGGGTAATGTTTTGTGGGCCAGATTTAATTTATGCAATAAACTTAAGTCATTTTTTTTAAGTGGTAAATACGCTAAGCCCGATGCTTTAATTTCTTGTAAGTGATATTGGTTGATGGCGTCTTTTTCTGCTGGCACTTTGTTTGAAGACAGGACTAACTCTCCGAGTTTATCTTCCTTCACTTCCATTAACTGTGATTGCATTTCAAATCGAGAGTGAGATGTAAACTGTTCATCAAAATATTCAATGATGTCTTTTTTATTCACATCACACGCTAAGCGTATGGTATTTCTTGACTGAGATGCGGTGCTATTAAATGAGGATTGTGACGATACATGGGCGATGGCTAAAAAGTCAGTGAGTTTAGTGGCGTCACCATCCATCACTTGTACGCCTTTCCCACTGCGCATGCGATAGCCATTCCCCCGCTTCTGAGCCAACCTATCTGGGTAAGCCAGCATACACAAAATGCCACAGGCTTCTGGATTAATCGTTTTTTGACTGACATTAAGCTGCTTAGCTAATCGCTGAGTTAATTTAATGATGCGTTTTGCTAAGTTGTATTTAACACTGGCACCTTCAAAATACTTTGGAAGCGAACGGTTTAATTGCTGGTATTTAAATAGCTCCATACGCACAGACAGATCACTATTAGGTGCTTGAAAATTCAGCGGATCGCCTTCACTTAATATGGCGGCCACTAAACATGCGCTATAAAGTAACGAATCATCACTGATGGCATTCAGCATGTGCGCTAAACGGGGGTGAATGGAAAATGCACTCAGGGTTTTACCGTGATTCGATAACGTGAATTGTGAATCGTCCGTTTTATCAATCGCATCCAGTTGATGCAATAAAGATAAACTATTTTGATACCGGTTTTTATCAGGTTTGTTCAGTAATAAATAGTCGTCTAAGTTAAAACTGCCCCAAGCCCCTAGGCTTAATGAAAAAGGCGTTAAGTCGCTTAATTCAATGGCGCTTAAACTGAAAGGTGGGCGGGTGTTAAACGCTTCTTCACTTAATAGGCGATAGCAATCACCCGCTTGTATACGCCCAGCACGACCAGCGCGCTGAATCATAGACGCTTGGCTAGCTTGAACGGTAATCAACTCATCCATGGCGTTTTGCGTATTAAAACGCGCTTGCCTTTCTAAGCCTGAGTCGATCACTACGGTTACCCCTTCAATAGTCAAACTGGTTTTTGCAATGTCGGTACTTAGGATCACCTTGCGCTGTTCGCTGGGTTTTAAAACCTTTTGCTGTTCTTGATTGGCAAGTTGGCCATGTAGGGGGAGAATAATGGTGTTGCTGGTTTGTGATGGCGATAGGGCATCGTTTAATAATGTTTGGGTTCGAGAGATCTCTTTGATACCCGGTAGAAAGACCAAAATATCCCCTTCATGATGCTTTAACGCGGACTGTATAAGGTTTGAAATATTCTGCTCTAAGTTTAACTCAGGTTTTTTAATGGCGTAGTGCTGAATGACGGGAAAGCTTCTGCCTTCACTTTCAAGCAAGTGGGCTCCTAATCTATCAACCAAGGCGGTGCTGTCTAACGTGGCACTCATGATAATGATGGTTAAATCGTCTCTTAGGTATTCCTGGCATTGCGTGGCCAACGCTAACCCTAAATCAGAGTGTAAACTGCGCTCGTGAAATTCATCGAATATGACGGTATGACAATTGGAAATTTCGTTATCATTTAGTAACTTTTGAGCAAACACGCCTTCAGTCATCACCACAATCTGATTGTTTTTGCCCGTTTTAGAGAAGTCTCCCGTAATTAATCCGATAGATTCCCCCAGCGTTTGTTTCAGTGCACTGGCTAAGCGTCTTGCTACTTGTTCAGCCGCCACTCTTCTGGGTTCCAATAACCAAATTTGGCCTTGCTTAGTGCTGGTTTGATTTAATATCGACAGCGGAAGGTGTGTGGATTTTCCTGCACCTGGTGGCGCGACGACTAATACCCTATTTTGTTGCAAAAGGGTGTCATGAAGTTGAGGAAGAATGGATTCAATAGGAAGTGCAGTCATGTTGGCATTATCCGACTTATGGATGTTTTAT
>CAJXIT010000394.1 GCA_913054055.1 uncultured Thalassolituus sp. | reverse complement strand
ACAACACGGTGCAGCCGTATTATCCCCTATAGAAGTGGATGCCTTATTAGAAGCCTTGTTTGCTAAAGGTTCTTTAAGTGGTGACTGGGTGGGTAAAAGCGCACAGGATGTATGTGATACCGTAGGCATCTCCCGAGATTACCCTATTAAGCTTGTCATGGCCCCTGTGCCTGAAAACAATGAAAGCTCTCCTTTACTAAAAGAAAAATTAGTGCCCATTCTTTCGGTTTCCAAAATGGCTGATCAGCAACACGCTTTATCTATGGCAAAATCCATTTTAGACGATGAAGGGGCGGGCCATACGGCGATTATTCATTGCGATGACTCGTCACAGGTTGAGGCGTTTTCGAAAGTGGTGGATGTTAGCCGCATTTTGGTCAACACCCCTGGGACGTTAGGGTGTATCGGGGCTAATAATGGCTTGGAATTATCATGGACCCTTGGCTGTGGCACACAAGGGGGTGGCGCTACATCAGACAACGTTGGATATAAACACTTATTAAATATTAAACGTATCGCCTATCCAAATAATTAAGCTTATGCATATCCAAGGATCATGTTAAACGGTTCATGGTTTACGCTTGAATTTTTCATAACGGTTGTTAGTGTACTGACAACCGTTATGATTATTTGAGACTGTATTTTGACCTTTGCAAACGTCCCTTCTGTTCTACTGCAACTATCCCCAAAAACCTTATGGCAGGTATTTGATTTATTTACTCAATGCCCTCGCCCATCTAAGCATGAAGAAACAGTATTAAAAGCCATTGAACAACTGTGCGACGAACATGCGCTTAGCCATAGCAGAGACAGCATAGGTAACTTGATAATTTCTAAGCCTGCCACACCTGGTTTCGAAAACCGACAGGGTGTGGTCATGCAAGGGCACATTGATATGGTGCCGCAAAAAAATGCCGATTCGAATCATAACTTTGAAACAGACCCTATCTCTACATTAATAGAAGATGGGTGGGTCACTGCAAATGGCACCACATTAGGGGCTGATAACGGTATTGGAGTTGCCGCTGCACTGGCGGTCTTAATCAGCAAGGATCTTCAACACGGTCCATTAGAGTTATTAATTACCATAGATGAAGAGTCAGGCATGACAGGGGCATATGGCCTTGAATCTGACACATTAAACGGCGACATTTTATTAAATCTTGATACCGAAGACGAAGGGGAGATTTATGTAGGTTGCGCCGGCGGTGTTGACGTCAGTGCTAAACTAAGTATGAGCTGGCAAGCGATAAATAATCCTGAGAATAAAACGGCCATTGAAATTGCCGTTAAAGGTTTGCGCGGCGGGCACTCAGGCTTAGACATTGACCAAGGCCGTGCCAATGCCAATAAAATCATTAACCGCTTTTTAATGACGTATCAGCCCCCATTAAACTTATCGGTGTTTTCTTTTAACGGTGGCACATTACGCAACGCCATCCCCCGAGAGTCATTCACCCACGTCGTCATCGATTCTCGTGATCAGCCCCTTTTAGAACAGGCGATCGCTGACTTTATCAATGAGATCAATCTAGAATACGCATCAGTGGAACCTAACTTTCACATTGAGTTAAATACCATCCCGCTGCCCAAACAAGTGTACACACAACCAAGTTTAAACTCGGTGTTGCATTCTGTGGCGGCCTGCACACACGGGGTAACCCGAATGAGTCAAGAATTTGATGGGGTTGTTGAAACCTCTAATAATCTGGCCATTGTAAAATCTGATGGCCACAAGGTAAGTATTTTGTCTTTAGTTCGCAGTTTGAGTGATACCGCCAGAGACGACTTAGCAAAGAGTATTGAGGCCACATTTATTCTCGCTAATGCAGACACACATATTTCGGGCACCTACCCCGGCTGGAAACCTGACCCCTGCTCTAACATGCTTTCCATTATGAGTCAGGTATATGAAACAGAATTTGCTTGCCCCGCTAAAATCAAAGTGATTCACGCAGGACTTGAATGTGGTTTGTTCAGTCAACCATATCCTCATTGGGATATGATATCCATTGGCCCAACGATTCGTCATGCTCACTCTCCTGATGAAAAAGTCCATATAGAGTCGGTACAAAAATTTTGGGACTTTTTAGTGGCTAGCTTGAAAGCTATCCCCATTAAAGGGGCCTAATGGCTTTATATTATTATGATTCATATATAAAAGGTGTTGTGGGTTATATAAAACTTAACAAGGCTTTGAATGCCATATAATTGGCTTGCACGTTCAATGTCACCTTGTATTTGGCTGTTTATTCTGAACGCTCAATTATGTGAGGCATAACATGAATAATAAAATCAATAACATTGTAATGAACGCGGATGGCGTGCCGCAACAAGTGGCGCGTACGATTGAAGAAGAGCGTCAGTATCGTAAAAGACAACTGGTCGCCGCCTATCGACTATTCGGAAAGTTTGGATTTGATGAGGGTGTGGCTGGACACATTACCGTGCGTGATCCAGAGCTAACGGATCACTTTTGGGTAAACCCCATGGGCGTTTCTTTCAAGCAAATTAATATCTCTAGCTTATTATTGGTCAACCATGAAGGTAAAGTAGTAGAAGGACAAGGCTTGTTAAATGGTGCCGCCTTTACCATTCACTCCCAAATTCATACTGCCAGACCTGAAGTGGTATCCGTTGCTCATTCCCATTCAGTCTATGGAAAAAGTTGGGCCACACTGGGTCGTTTATTAGACCCGTTAACCCAGGATTCTTGCGCGTTTTATAATGATCATATTGTATTTGATGTATTTAATGGTGTGGTATTAGATATGAGCGAAGGGGCGCTTTTAGCCAAATCATTAGGCAACAAAAAAGCCGCCATTTTACAAAACCACGGTTTATTAACCGTGGGGGAATCCGTTGAATCTGCCGCTTGGTGGTACATCACCATGGAGCGAACTTGCCAGGCAAAGCTGTTGGCCGAAGCCGCTGGCACACCCAAGTTGATTTCCGAAGAGGCCGCTCATGCTACATACCAAACGGTGGGCAATGAAATGGCCGGAGCATTTCAATTTAAACCATTATTTGATGTGATCAGCGCCGAACAACCGGATATGTTTGACTAATAATCTAAGGCCTAAGCATTCTGCCTAGGCCTCCCCCCCCTATTCAATAACAGGCAAAATTTTCAGTTTAGCGCTTGTTAATAACTTTGATAAATAAATAGAACTTCAATTTATTTAATAAGCTAATACTAAAAGTGCTCGCTTAAAGGTA
>CAJXIT010000393.1 GCA_913054055.1 uncultured Thalassolituus sp. | reverse complement strand
GCTAATAAAAAAAAGGTTGTGCTGATTATCGATGAAGCTCAAGCATTACCAGAAGATACGATTGAAGAGCTGAGATTGCTAAGTAACTTAGAAACGGAAAGTCATAAATTGATTCAGATAGTCTTATTTGGTCAACCTGAATTGGATGAAGTATTAGAGCAACACCAATTTAGACAGCTAAGACAAAGAATTACTTTCAGCCATTGTTTAGACAGACTGGATAAAAAGTCAGTGGCTTACTATGTGCAGCATAGGATGATTGTGGCGGGGTACAGTGGTGAACCCATTTTTGATCGTGGCGCGATTTCATTGCTCCATAAGTCAACAAAGGGCACGCCTAGGTTAATTAATATCATTTGCGGTAAAGCCATGCTCATTGCTTTTAGTAAGGGGCAAAGAAAAGTAAATAAAGCCATGATAAAAACGGCGATTAATGACACAGAAGGTGTGAGTTTCTCAACCAATTGGCTGGCTTGGGGTTGAATCATGAGTGTGGTTAATGATGTATTAAAAAATTTAGATGAACGGAAAAGTATTGAGACCTCTGCTGGTTTAAATTCGTTGTATTTTCAGAATTCAAATGAGCAGTCAAAGTGGTTATGGGTAGGTCTTGGGGTCTCTTTGGCAATGAGTACCATATTACTCATTCTATTATTAAAGCCAGAAGTTTTTGAGTTGAAATCTGACAGTGAACAGGTTGTTTTACCAAATGACTTATTTATGTTGGAAAATGAAAGCCCTACACAGAAAGAAACAAGTAATCCAATAAAAGAGATTGTAACGGTAACCGATCCAGTGGTTATCAAACAAGATAAAGTTGTGAATTTCCCTATACAGAAAAATCTTGATTCTAAATCAAGTGATAATGAAATAGTGAAAAAGACACAGGAAAGCAAAGCAACAGAAACGGTCATGTCTGCAATTAAAAAAGGGGATATGGATAAAGTTAAAAGTACATTTAGTACCGCGTCTAAAAATATTCAAGATGAAGTTCAGTGGCGGATGCTGTTAAAAGAAAATCCACAACTTGTATGGCCTAAAATCAAACAGAAATATCCGGACTACTTGACGCAGCCAAGATTACTTGCACTCTCTGCTCAAGGGCAGCAGCGAGCCGGTGACCATAATAGCGCAGTGCAGCTTTACAAAAAACTCATTCCTTTGGAACCTAGTGATGGGCGCTGGCGCGCTGGCCTTGCGATCAGCTTGGAATCCCTGGGAGATACTGATAATGCCAAAAAGCTATATAACATAGCTTTGGGTATGAATAATCTCCCTTTTTCTCTTATGCGATTTACTCAACAGCGTTTGGAGAAACTTAGAAATTGATTAATTCGGGTACTCCAAACAAAATCAGAGTGGGTGATTTGTTAGTTGAAAAAGGCATGATTAGCCAAGAACAACTAATGATGGTTCTGGACGAGCAAAAAAGATCAGGCCGTAAGTTCGGTAGGGCAGTGATTGATTTAGGGTTTATTGCTGAAGATAAATTGCTATTAGAATTATCTGCCCACTTTGCAATGCCTTATATTGATATTTCACGGTTTCAATTTGACAGTGAAATAACTCGCCGCTTGCCAGAAAGTATGGCCCGCCGCTATCGCGCTATCATATTGATGGAAGAGGAGTCTCAGTATTTTGTTGGCTTTGTGGATCCACTGGATATTTTAGCGGTGGATGAAGTACAGCGCAGTTTGAAAAAAACCATCGTACCTGCCTTCGTAAAAGAACAAGAATTACTGAATGCCATTGATCGAATTTATCGCCGAACTGAACAAATAGCATCTATTGCGGGTGAATTAGATGATGAACTTTCTGAATCAGATTTAGACCTTGAATCACTACTGGCAGAATCAGATGCCAGTGAAGCGCCTGTTGTTAGGCTATTACAAAATATATTTGAAGATGCAGTACAAATTGGTGCGTCGGATATTCATATTGAGCCGGATGAAACCGTTTTACGGGTGCGTCTAAGAATCGACGGTGAATTACAAGAACAAGTGATGAAAGAACGGCGCGTGGTGAGCGCACTGGTGAGTCGCCTGAAAATCATGTCTGGTTTAGATATCGCAGAGAAACGACTGCCGCAAGATGGTCGTTTTAATATTCGAATTCTGAATCGCAGCATTGACGTACGTTTATCAACATTACCAACACAGTACGGCGAAGCCGTTGTAATGAGGCTGTTAGATCAAAGTCAGGGGATTTTAAGTTTACCTTCTTTAGGGATGCCTGAGCATGTTCAAAAGAGATTTCATACTTTAATTACTCGACCACACGGAATGGTATTGGTTACAGGCCCAACCGGCAGTGGTAAGAGTACGACGCTTTACGCTGCGCTCAGTACATTGAATCAATCCAACAAAAAAATCATCACAGCGGAAGACCCTGTTGAATATCGTTTACCAAGAATTAACCAGGTTCAAATAAGTAGTAAGATTGGATTAACATTTTCTAAAATATTAAGAACAGCCTTAAGGCAAGATCCAGACATTATTCTAATAGGGGAAATGCGTGATACGGAAACCGCTGAAATTGGTTTAAGAGCAGCCATGACGGGTCATATGGTGCTATCCACTTTGCACACTAACGACGCCATGTCATCGGTCATGCGATTAATGGATATGGGGGCCGATTCTTATTTGGTTGCATCCAGTCTACGGGCCGTAATTGGGCAACGTTTGATTAGAAAAATATGCAAAAACTGTAAACAATCTTATGTGCTAAGTGCACAAGAGAAAGCATGGTTAACAGGCATGGGCCAAAACCCCAATGAATATAAATTCTATAAGGGAGAAGGTTGTCATCACTGTTCAAATTCAGGATACGTGGGTCGAACAGGGGTATATGAATTATTAGAACTAGATGATGAGATGCTCGATGCAATTAGACGGGCAGATACCGGTGAGTTTACCCGGATTGCACAGTCTTCAGAGCATTATTATCCCATTTCTAGATGTGCACTAGATTATGCAGTTGCAGGCGAAACAACCATCGATGAGGTATTTAAAATCACTGCCAGTCTTGATGAAAGCACTTCGCTTTAAGGGATTATTATGCCTTTATATGAATTTAAAGCACGGGACAAATCAGGGAAATTATTTGAAGGGGAGCTAGAAGGTGGTAGTCGTGATGCCATAGCGGCAAAAATAATTGAAGATAGAATGCTGCCAGTTTCAATTAATTTGATTGAGAAACACGTTCAAATTAATCACATCGATTTATCCCGATTTT
>CAJXIT010000392.1 GCA_913054055.1 uncultured Thalassolituus sp. | reverse complement strand
GTTATTGGCCCTCATGGTATGGGTTTGGCAAATACAATTTTTTCGAATAAGTTAAGCTTACTTGTTGAGATTATGACTACTGATTGGAATCGTGTGAGTTACTACCGAAATGCCCAGTTACAATCCGCAAGATATGGTAGTTATTGGGTTAAACCAATTTCCCAGCCAAAAACAAGGAAGGATAAAATGGAATATATTCTAGATGTGGATAGATTTATTAAGTATGTTGATGGTTTGCTTTAAACTGTTGTAAGTAGTAAGAATATTTTTTGTAAACTTTTAGAACAGATGGAAACGATCTATGAAAGCAATTATCCCTGTCGCAGGTCTAGGTACGCGCATGTTACCTGCAACAAAAGCCATTCCAAAAGAAATGCTGCCCATTGTAGATAAGCCACTTATCCAGTATGTGGTGAATGAAGCTATAGCAGCAGGCATCAAAGAAATTATTTTAGTAACCCATTCTAGTAAAAATAGTATTGAGAACCATTTTGATACAAGTTTTGAGTTAGAGGCCACGCTAGAAGCTCGTGTAAAGCGTCAGCTTTTGGTTGAGGTGCAGTCAATTTGCCCTAAAGATGTGACGATTATGCAGGTTCGTCAAGGGCAGGCTAAAGGCTTAGGTCATGCCATTGCCTGTGCAAGGCCTTTAGTGGGAGATAGTGCTTTTACAGTGATTTTACCTGATGTCATTATTGACGATGCAGCGTCAGATTTATCAAAAGATAATCTTGCCGATATGTTGAATCAATTTAGGGTCACTGGACATGGCCAAGTGATGGTTGAGGCAGTAGCAAAAGATCAAGTGGATAAGTATGGCATTGCTGACTGTAATGGAGTGAATATTCAACCGGGTGATTCTGTTGCTATGACAGCCATGGTTGAAAAACCAAGTATTGATGAAGCACCGTCTAATCAAGCGGTTGTTGGCCGTTATGTATTGCCAGCAAGTATTTGGAATCTTTTAGAAAATACTAAGCCTGGTGCTGGCGGTGAAGTTCAATTAACTGATGCTATTGCAACGCTTATGGAAACTGAAACTGTACAAGCCTACTCTATGATTGGTAAAAGCCACGATTGTGGAAGCAAAGAAGGCTATATGTTAGCTAATCTAGAATACGGCCTGCGTCACCCCGAAGTATCAAGCGCTATGAAAGACTTTATTAATAAAAACAGTAAAGTTTATGCGGAGGCGGTTTAATTTCTGAGATAGCTAATTAATTGGTGAAGATACTTGGCAGTAATGGCCAGCACGCGCATCACCAATTATTGCATCAAGGTAAGCAATTTGTACCTTGTGACTTTATTTTGTCTTTGATGAGTCACAATGCTGTGGGTGATTTTCATTGATTATTGAGGTCAAATTGCATTAGTCAGGCCCAGACTTTGATGGTGGGTAAGCCTGAACAGCAGGTTGGATCTAAGCTTGAGGAAGCGGGTTTAGCTCAAGCGCTAGTGGATTTATTAGCACCGCAACAGGCGATCCCTGGTAATCGCCCCAGCATATGATTACCTTTCAAAAATTAAGCCCTAGGGCGGTAGGACCTTTAATTGCCTTGTATGAGCATAAGGTTTTTGTTCAGAGTCATATATGGTGTGTGAACAGCTTTGATCAATGGGGGGTTGAGTTAGGAAAGCAGCTAACCAAGGATGTGCATCATGCCTTATTGAACGAAGATCAGGTTGATTTATCTGGGTTTGATGCCTCTACATCAGGTTTGATAAATGCCTTTAAATCAGACTGTTATAAGCTGTGTTTTTACAACTGACACATGGAGTTGGGCTATATGATCATGTATAGTTTGCCCAGTTTTTGATAAGAGGTTTTTAGCATGATTTCTCAAGTAGATTTAGGCCCAATTGAAGTAAACAACGATAATCCATTCGTATTATTTGGCGGTATGAATGTATTAGAAAGCCGTGATTTAGCCATGTCCATCTGTGAGCACTATGTAAAGGTCACAGAGAAACTGGGCATCCCTTACGTGTTTAAAGCGTCTTTTGATAAGGCGAACCGCTCGTCTATTAACTCATACCGTGGCCCGGGTATGGAAGAGGGTTTAAAAATCTTTCAAGAAATCAAAGATACCTTTGGTGTGCCCATCATTACCGATGTGCACGAGCCTTTCCAAGCGGCCCCTGTGGCAGAGGTGGTGGATGTGATTCAGCTGCCTGCTTTTCTTGCCCGTCAAACGGACCTTGTGGTTGCCATGGCTGAAACCGGTGCGGCCATTAATATCAAAAAACCTCAGTTTTTAGCGCCCCATGAAATGCGCCACATTATTACTAAATTTAAAGAAGCCGGTAATGAGCGCATTATGTTATGTGAGCGTGGTTCATCATTCGGTTATAACAATCTAGTGGTAGACATGCTGGGCATGGATGATATGAAGCAACAGGCCCCTGTGATTTTTGATGCTACCCATGCGTTGCAGCGCCCAGGTGGCCGTGCAGATTCAGCGGGCGGTCGTCGCGCTCAAGCATTTGAGTTGGCGCGCTCGGGTATGGCGCTGGGCATTGCTGGATTGTTTTTAGAAGCGCACCCAAATCCAGATGAAGCCAAATGTGATGGACCATGTGCTTTGCCGCTGGATAAATTAGAGCCTTATTTAGCTCAAATGAAAGCAGTGGATGATTTGGTTAAATCGTTTGAGCCTGTGATTATTGAGTAATTGGACACGCGCTGGCAAGCTCGCACAGGTTTGCTTAGGTGATTAATCGGGCGCAGGGTGCCCTCTCACAAAATTAGATTGTGCGCAGCAATAAAAGGTCTAAGTGTTTAGCTTAGGCCTTTTTTTAGGAAATTATTATGGATTATAAAGTTGTTATTCCTTCCCGTTTTGGCTCTTCACGTTTACCGGGCAAGCCCATGCTGGATATTGCGGGCAAGCCTATGGTTTGGCATGTGTATCAGCGTGCGTTAGAAACTCAGATAGGCCCTGAGAATATTGTGATTGCTACGGATCATGAGGATATTTTTAATGCGGCTAAAGCGTTTGGTGCGCAGGTAGTGATGACGCGTGAAGACCATGAATCTGGAACCGATCGCTTAGCTGAAGTGGCTGAAGTTATGGATTGGCATGACGATGTGGTGGTGGTGAACCTTCAGGGGGATGAACCGCTGATTGAGCCAAGTTTGATTCAATTTACGGCTGAGGTGCTATTTCAAGCGCCTTTAGCTGGCATGGCAACTTTAGCTTGCCAATTAAAAAGCCAAGATGAAGTCTATGACCCAAACTGTGTGAAAGTCGTAAGTGAC
>CAJXIT010000391.1 GCA_913054055.1 uncultured Thalassolituus sp. | reverse complement strand
GTAGCCAAGGTCTTAGGTGTGCAACTGCAGAGTAAGAACCCGGCTTACCAGGTTGCTCGACAACTTCGATGCGAGATTCACATAAAGGCGTTTTAGCGCGTTGCTCATTACCAATAGCACCTGCATTTGTGTATTGATCAATCCACAACTGAAGTTCACGCTTAATATCAGGCGCTTCAAGATTTGAGCCTAATTTGTCTCGACCCATTACTTTCAAGTAGTGGGCGATACGGCTACTTGCCATGATGTAAGGCAGGCGAGCTGAAATTGCCGCATTTGCTGTTGCATCCGGATCAGTAAACGTTTTTGGTTTCTGTGTCGTTTGACCACCAATAAATACGCCATAGTTGGAGTTTTTGTAGTGAACAAGCGGTAGGAAGCCAAGATCTGAAAGCTCTTTTTCACGCTCATCAGTTAGGTTTACTTCAGTTGGGCATTGTTGCAGTAAATCACCCGCTTCAGATTTGTACGTTAGGCTAGGTAGGTTTTCTACTTTACCGCCGTTATCTAAACCACGAATGGAAGTACACCAACCTGAAGCCGTGTAAGCTTGAGTCATTTTAAGACCCAGGTCATACGCTGCATTTGACCAAACTAATTGGTCATTGCTGGTTGGTTTAGGGTTACCATCCATATCAGTACCAAGTTCTTCATAAGCGAAGACGTCAGTACTCAAACCTTTGTCACCATAAGGTAGGCGAGCAAGAGTTCGTGGCAGCGTTAGGGTTACGTAGCGAGCATCATCACTCTCACGGAATGAATTCCATGCAGCGTAGGCTGGAGAGTCGAAACCTGCAGCAACAGGTTTGCCTTCAGAGAATGTTTGGAAGTCATTAAACTCGAACATCTCAGCATTGGCAGCAGCAACGAATGGTGCGTGACACGCTGCAGCGACTTCACCCATGTAGCGAAGTAGAGCAACATCTTCATCTTTTGCACTGAACTCATAATCACCGATAAATGTGCCGTAAGGTTCACCACCAGCGGTACCGAATTCACCTTGATAAACCGCATTGAATAATGGGCTGCGGTCAATTGCTGGCGCATCTTCAAATTGATCAAGCAGTTCTTCTTGAGTGTAATCGACCATTTTGATCTTTAGATCACGACCAAGTTCGCTCTCTTTGACGAGTTTTTGTAGACCACGCCAAGAACCTTCAAGTTTTTGTAAGTCTTTCTGTTGCATGACTTCAGATAACTGTTGAGACAGCTTTTTATCTATCTCTGAGATTGCGTTTTCAATTGTTTTCGTAACGTTCTTATCCCAAGTCACCGTGCCTGAAAGAGCTTGCTCTGTAAGTACAGAAAACAGTTCTTTTGTCGTGTCTGCAGGAGTTTGAGTGGTTGCTTCAATCGCACGGTCTAGGAAGCTCAGTGAGCCTTCCGCTGCTTCCGGTTGCGCTTGATTCTCAGTTTCAGTACTCATTACTCAGCTCCTTCTTCTTTAATGCCAAGCTCATCAGAAAGAGCATTAATCGTATCTGCACTTTGTAGAACTTCTTTAAGCAGCTTCTCTAGATCGCGGGAACGATCGGCTTTAGAAAGAAGTACCTTCAGTTGGTTACGGGTTTCGACAAGTTTTTTAAGCGGTTCAACCTGTTCGATAATCGCTTCAGGTTCGAAATCTTTCATCGAGTCAAACTTAAGGCTCGCTTCAAACTGGCTGTCATCACCGGCAAGTACATTGTCTACTTTTAGGGATAATTCAGGACCAACACGCTTCATTACAGTGTCGAAGTTGTCTTTATCAACGTTATAGAAGGTACGATCTTCCACTTCATCTTTGTCTTGCTTATGACCTGAGTAGTCACCAATAACCCCAACAACAAAAGGGAGCTCTTTGGTTTCTACAGCGCCATTAGTCTCAACGTCATAGGTAATACTTACGCGGTTCTTACTTACGCGTTTATGTTGGGAATTTAGTGCCACGGTAACTCTCCTTGTTTAATTACTTAGCAGTTGAAGTAACTTTAGCTGTAGTAGCATCGAAACCAACCTCTGGGCCTTTCTCGATCTTACCGCCGTATGCTTCAATGTAGTAAGCCTTAGAAATTTCTGTGTAGGTCAGGCTGAAAGACTCGCTTGGAAGTGAACCGTCTGTACCAGACATGTTGTAGCTAGACATACGAGCCATCTTAAGCGTTAGAATCAGGTATGGATCAGCACCAGAACCTTCACGGTTTGGTTTTGTCATAACAACTTCAACAGTTCGACCTTCTGGACCCGGTGCATATAAGAAAGTGGTTAGATGAGGTGTTGCACCATCACAGCCACGAGTCATGTTAACTTCACCAAGAGCAACCATACCTTGGTCCGCATTGTTTGCATTACCTACATCGATACCAACACCACGCACGGCACTCCAAGAAACGCTATCAAGTGCAAAGAATCCATCTTTACCCCCGATCTTTTCTACCGTTGCTGCACCTTTTGGTGTCGTACCATCAATTCTCATAAAAATAGAAGCCATTACTTTCTCCTTGCTTAACGCATAAATTTAGTTTTTTACCATTGGAAGTCTTGCAAGCTGCTAGACGATTCATTGGACGTTAGTTTAGTGCTCTGAGTTGTATCGTTTTCATTGTTGACGCTCTCTTGAACTGGTGTTTGTTCACTAGGTTCTTGAGATAACGTCACAGGCGCTGAGGTATTAGCCTGAGCTTGAGTGATTTGAGGAACGCTTTTCCCAGAAAGATCCGTTTTGTCTTGCTGGTCCATACCCGTCATCTGGTTGATTTGGTCAATCACGTTTTTTTCAGCACCAATCATTTCTTGCAAAAGCTCAGGGAAGCTCATATATCCCCAGCGGATGGAGCGTTCTAATAAAAATGAAATTGGGCTGTGAGGTTCTGTTTCTTTAAAGTAGTCTGCAATTTTTCTAATTTCTTGAAACGCATGGTCACGGCTAACGATCCCGTTAATGCTTGATACCGCTACGTGAGTGACTGCTTCTTGAGGTGACGTCGCTGTTGTTGCTCTTGCTGATGTTGTGGCTGTTGTTGCCGGTGGAACTGTATTGTTCGTTTCACTTTGTGCAGGTTCGCCTTGAGGCACTTCATTGGTGATGTTGCTTGCCGAAGAAGGGGAGCTGCTATCATTTGTGTCAGTTTGGTTTGGCTCTATTAGGTGGAAGTTTGCATCAACCGGCCAAAACGTAAATTTTTCGCCTACTAAATAATGAATCGCATTTATCAGGTCTTTAACGTTGGTTTTAATGTAGTTAAAACTGATTTGAGTCGCCCCTACAGATTGGCATCGACTCGCGATATTTTTTTCTGCTGCTTCGAG
>CAJXIT010000390.1 GCA_913054055.1 uncultured Thalassolituus sp. | reverse complement strand
GTGTCAGCGAAGAAGAGATTTCTCAAGCGCGATTCATCATGGAGCAGATGCAACTAAATGATCGCCAAAAACAAGACGCCATTAAGTTCTTTAACGAAGGCAAAAGTCCCCATCTTGATTTGAATCATGAGCTTGAGCAGCTTACTCGTGCCGTGGGCCACAGAGGCTCTTTGATTCAAATGTTTTTAGAAATTCAATTAAGCGTGGCCTATGCAGATGGTCAGTTAAGTCTACAAGAGAAGCATATTTTAGATAAGGTATGTCGAATTTTAGGCATCAGTGCGCTGCAATTTAAATTCATTCACGACAGAATGCGCGCCAGTAATGAACAGTTTAGGGGACAGTTTAATCAGCAGTTTTCCAGCAGTGGCAGTGAATTAAAAACCGCTTATCGAGTATTAGGGGTAACAGAAAGTGCCACGGATGCTGAAATCAAAAAAGCCTATCGCAAACTCATGAGCGAGCATCATCCAGATAAGCTAGTGGCAAAAGGTTTGCCTGAAGAAATGATGCAGTTGGCTAAAGAAAAAACCCAAGAAATTCAAACCGCATACGATAAAGTGAAAAAAGCTAGGAAGGCTGGGCGGTAAGGTTTTAATGTATAATTGTTTGAAAAGTATATAAAGCAAAAGGCCCGTTAGATTCAATCTAACGGGCCTTTTTTATGTTTGCGGTGCTTGTTAAGGGGGTTATTTATGCTGATTCATAGGTGGATAGCCTTCTTCACGATACTGAGGCAAGGTTTTAGAAATGGCAATGCACTCAGCTTCCATTAGTTTACGGCAACGAATGGCCAGCTCAATGGCATCGTCTTGGGTCAAACCTTTTGTGCTGATGGGGTCTAGGCATTTTACTTTAATGGTACCTGAGCGGTACTTACTATAATCCATGGTTTTATCACGCAATGAATAGCACACGGGCTGAATGGGCACCCCGGCTTCAATAGCAAGCTTAAACGCGCCTAATTTAAACGGCAAAGGTTTGCCCCAGTTACGGGTTCCTTCAGGGAATATGAGCAGAGATAAGTTACTGTCTACCAGTTTTTTAGCGGCAAGGCTCAGTGCTTTTTGAGCTTTTTCTTTGTTTGAGCGCTTGATCATAATGTTGCCCGCTAAATAAAACAGCTGGCCAATAAATGGGATGTAGATGACCTCCCATTTGCCTAAGGAAACAGTGCCATTGCGAATAGCACTTTCAGCAAAAAACATGTCCTGAGTATCTTGGTGGTTAGCGATAATAATGCTGGTTTCAGGTGGGGATAAGCGTTCTTCGTTCTCGTATTCAAACTTCACGCCCCAATAAAGGGTCATGATTTTAGTGACCACATGAGAAACGACGCCCATGTTATTGCGATGGCGTGGGCGTAATACAGCAAGAGGGATTAGGCTGAGTGCCGTTAATGCTAGGATCACAAAAGCCAGTGAAACACGAATAGAGTACATCTTAACACCCGATAATTATTATGATTTTAGTATAGGCGGTGAGTTTTAAAGGCGCGAAGGTTAATCAAAATGCCCCTAAAATGCAAAGTATTGCTCCCAATATTGAGGCTTTAAATCGTGATTTTTAGCCTAAGCTGAATGAATGTTAACTTCCAACTGGGTACAATAGCGCCCACTGACCTTTATATGAGCCTTAGAGAGCTGTTATGTCACTTAAAAACGAACCTTTAATTGCGCCATCCATTCTATCTGCTGATTTTGCTCGCCTTGGTGAAGAAGTCGATAATGTATTGGCAGCTGGGGCCGACATTGTTCATTTTGATGTGATGGATAACCATTATGTGCCTAATTTAACCATTGGGCCGATGGTTTGTAAGGCGCTACGTAAGCATGGCGTGACGGCCCCCATTGATGTGCATTTAATGGTGAGCCCAGTGGATCGCATGATTGGCGACTTTGCCGAAGCCGGTGCCAGTTTCATTACGTTTCACCCAGAAGCATCTGATCACATTGATCGCTCGTTGCAGTTAATAAAAAACGCGGGCTGTAAAGCGGGCTTGGTATTTAACCCTGCGACACCGTTGCATCACTTAGAGCATGTGATGGATCACTTAGACATGGTGCTATTAATGTCGGTAAACCCAGGTTTTGGTGGCCAGAGCTTTATTCCTCATACACTGGAAAAGCTTAAAGCGGCTAGAAAAATGATTGACGAAAGCGGCCGAGATATTCGATTAGAAATAGATGGCGGCGTGAAGATTGATAACATTGGTGAAATTGCCGCCGCTGGCGCTGACACCTTTGTTGCTGGTAGTGCGATTTTTAATGCGGATGATTATAAAACCACGATTGATGCTATGCGCGCCGAAATTGCTAAGGCCACGTCTTAATTCATGAGTGAAAGGGATCAAGCCATGGCTGAAATCAAACCGTTAGATTTTTCGAAATTTAACGGTGTGATTTTTGATTTAGACGGCACCTTGGTTGACAGTGTGCCCGATCTAACCCTTGCCTTGAATGACGCTTTAACGGCTCTGAACTTTTCTAAGGTAAGTGAAGCACGCGTGCGTTTATGGGTGGGCAATGGTAGCCGCAAATTGGTTGAGCGTTGCTTAGACAGTTTAGGGCAGCTTAATGACACACGTTCAGACGCGCTTCATCAAGCATTTCTAAGTAGTTATCAAACGTTCTTATGTGCACAAAGTCAGCTATACCCAGGTGTTGTGGATTTACTGACGTACTGTTTTCAGAACAAGATGGCCATAGGTTTAGTCACCAATAAGCCCATGGCATTTGTGCCCCCATTATTAGAGGCATTGAACATTGCACACTATTTTAAAGTCGTGGTGGGTGGTGACTCTTTATCCGAAAAAAAACCAAGCCCCATGCCTTTATTGCATGTGGCACAAAAATTAGGCGTATCGGTAGAGGCATGTTTGATGGTGGGGGACAGTTCATCGGATGTGTTATCTGCGCAAGCGGCTAATATGCCATGTGTGTTATTGCAGCAGGGTTATAATCAAGGCAAAGACCTAAGCCTACTGAATGCTGATTGGTTGCTGGCGGATGTATTAGCGCTAAAAGTTCTGTTTCAAAAAAACTCCATTAAAAACACAGTGTTGCACCTCTGAAACATTTCAAAACTTAGCCCTAGCCTAGGCTCTATGCGGGCTTGGCTGCAGGGATTAATATCGTTATTTTTTGCAGGTGCTTTAAGCTGGCATTCTTTTTCAAAAAGCTATTTAATGCCCCCCATTCGCTTCATTTGGATAGATTTCTTGAAACCTTTAATTCAATTTATTGCGCTGGTTTTACTGTCGGCCAGTTTACACGCTTCTGATGATGCCATTT
>CAJXIT010000389.1 GCA_913054055.1 uncultured Thalassolituus sp. | reverse complement strand
TTGATGCGGCTTTGTTTAAGTTACATAAAGCAGGAAAGATTTCGTTAGATGAAGCATTAAAGAATGCCGATTCTGAAAATAACTTACGCTTACGCATCAAGTTAAATCAGGGGGATGATAGCAATAACGATTCAAGCTCTGGTTTAAGTTTAGAAAAAACGGCCGCTGAACAAGAAGCAGAGTTAAGAGCAAAAAAAGAAGAGCAAGAATTAAAAGAGCTTCAAAGCGCATAGCACACCATCAATATACGTCTAAGCCCCTAGAACATAGGGGATAGACTGCTTAAAATCACACTTTTATGACAATTTAATGAAACATCTTCAATTTCATTAAATATTTTCCGTTCACAACTATAATAATATGAAGTCCTGATTGAACCCTACTGAGTGACCCTAATCACTCTGCCCTTTCATTCCTTTTTTTGGGAGGCTTCATTGCGCACATTAAACTCTGACAGTACTCAGCTTAACGACTCTCACAAAACCTATATTTGGTGGAAATTTCTATGCGTGATGGCCATTATCAATATGACCGCTTGGGTGTATGTATTTATTAATTATGAAGCCCAGAGCACAGCGTTCTATATTCAAGCAACTTTATCGGGTATTTATGTATTAGTATGCGCCTTTCGCTCTCTTTACCCCCGAATCGATTTAGAACGTTACTGCCTACACGACTCCCCTTTATCGTCTGTGGCCCTTGGCAGAACCTGCGCCACCATTGCTGAGATATGCTTTAGCGCCCAACTGGCGATTATTGTTTATGGCTTATCGGAAGCGTTGAATTCCACCCTGATTTTGTACATCTCCTATAGCATTGTGCCCATCATTGTTATTGCCCAATTATTTTGCTGGCACGCTACCCTTACCCTGAATCATTTTTGGCACAGTATGGAAGAGCTGGCCTGGGTGATCATGCTGGCGTTAATCGCAGGGTGTTTTATTGCAGGATACTTCTTATTACCCACAGGCTATCAAGTCCTCATGTCCATTGGCTTTATTTGCTGCGTATTAAGCATGTGGCTAATGCTGTTTGTGGACATTCCCATGTACCTTTCCAGAACCCATGAACGCAAAGAGAAAGGCCACAACCTCTTAAACATTAAAGAAGGCATGCAAGACGCGGTTGTGCGCCGGGTCCATACCAATGCCTGGTCCATTTGGAAGAAAGAAGTGCTATGGATCACCAGCTATTTTACCGTGGGGGTTTGGTTAAGCATCGCCATGATTGTGATTCGTTTTCATAGCTAAAAATTTAGAACATACTGTTAAATAAACAGCACTGTACTTACCCCCTAACAATCTGTATTAATATCAGTAGATACAGTCGCTTTGTTAGGGGAAAGCATGAAAAAACTTAAGGACGAAAAAGAGCTCATTAAAAAGGCCATTCAGCTTGGCATGTCATACGCCGAAAAACGCGGTGTTGCCAAGTTTGAAGCCACTGATTCAGCCTCTGAAAAAGTCGAATACGTCTACCGACTTTTTGTTCATGATAAAATCATTCAAGCCCTACCCGAAGATCAAGTATCGCAAAAATCCATGCAGCACAAGCTGGCAATTTGGGCTTCAAAACAAGTTAAAAAATAAATACGATCCAAAGTTGGACAAACTATTATGATTACTTATTTATACTGGATTGCAGTGATTTTGATTGCTGCCAGTGCACTGTACCTAGCAGGTGTTAAATTCAAAAATTGGAAATTTGCTGGAGCAACAACCTTAAGTATTTTGATCACAGGCTCTCTCTTGTATTTCTTTCACTTTCAACAAGTGTTTGTAAAAAATTGGGGCGGCGTTATGACCGTTACCGTACCCGAGGGGCAATTACATATGATGTCTACTTGGAAAGATGACAACCTATGGATTGAAAACTACGACCCTAAAACCAACACCTGTCATTTTAGAGAGTATTCTAAAGGCGCTGTTCTGGAAGGAAAAGTGCTTATCAAAAATTGCAATCCACTTATGGCTAAATAACCATAAATAAAAAAGGCCTCTAAATAGAGGCCTTTTTTATTTTAATAATCAATCTGATTATACATTCTCGATTGTCATGTAAACCAATGTTTGGTTCAGCAACTGATAGGCTATTTCACCAAACGTAATGGGTCCGGTTAGGTTACCTGTCTTTTTGCCCTCTAACTCAGAATATAAAAAGTTAAGAATACAGTTACAACCAAATGCGGCTTTACTGGTATCTTGATCGCTCATTGCTGTATTAAAGGTATTCACATAATCCGATACTGGCGTTGCGAACTGATACTCTACCTCAGCAAAAACCGGTGCGTAAAGTGCCACATCATTAGCATTGACTGCTTGTACACTGACATTTACGTTCAAGCCATTGTAATCCGCTACTAATGGTAAGCGTGTATCAATGTTATTATTATTAATGTATTCACTTAAGCTGGTTTCTTCACCATTGACTAAGCAGCTATCCACTTTAAAACTAGTGGATGGGAAAACTAACTTATCCCCTTTACCTTGCTCAAACAAGTTCACAATGTGTACGTTTGCTACCTGTGATTCAGGTAAAGAAACGTGCATGGCAACCGCTTTATCAGCCGCAACCATTGCTCCAGGACCAAATACAGTTTTAGCAGAAGCGCTTTCAACATCATCAAGGTGCACACCTGCCACCCAACCAATTAAAGGTGAGAAAAACATATTTTGATAGCTAGGTGAGTTTTGTGAGTATTCTGCGTGCACTTCTGAACCTGCAGGTACGATTGCAATGGTAAAACCATTATCAGGCGCATCGGTGGCAATACGTGAAATGGATTGAGTATCATACATGGTAATACGTGGCTGAGAATTTCCTTCAATGCCTGAAACCGTATTAACAAAGATTTTGTCCTTACTGACTTCACCCCCTGCATCCGCCATAAAATAAGGAATACTACCGCCAATCCAGTTTCCTGAAGGCAACTGGCTTAATAGGCTTTCGTCAGCGGCGATGATTAAAAATTCTCCTGATGAGATTTTTTCGATGGTGATGGATAAATCTAATAACTGACTGTCGATTGAAATATTTGATGACATAATTAACTCTCTATAAAACGTGTAAATTTAACTTGCTACAGCGATGTGACTTTCTAGCTGCTGTATTTCTTGGCTTAACAAACGTGTATTTCGCGTAAAGTACTGAGCAATCGATTGACTGGCTTCTTCTGAATCGTCTGTGGCTTTTGCTTTTACCAGCAATAACTTTAATGCCATTTGATCCGTTTTAATGTGAATTTGCCCACTTGCAATGCGCGCCCAAACTTCGTGTTGAATATCTGGTAGTTCAACTACGGTAGATTTTTCATTCAGTTGATTAACTAACTTAGAG
>CAJXIT010000388.1 GCA_913054055.1 uncultured Thalassolituus sp. | reverse complement strand
AGAGGCCTGCGAAAAGCAAGATTCAAGCTTAAGCAATATTGACAACAATCATTTTGTTAATTGCTACAAATGGGAGAGCATTAACAATGAAAACTGATTACGCACTTGAAATCATAGATTTAGTCAAACACTTCCCTGTAAAGCAAAAAAGATTATTTTCAGATAAGCTTAGCTTAAAAGCTGTGGACGGTATTTCCCTTAATCTAAAACCAGGTGAAACCCTTGGTATTGTTGGTGAGTCCGGCTGCGGTAAGAGCACACTCGCCAAAACTATTTCTAGACTCATACCCGCCACTTCTGGCGATATCTTTTTTAACAACACTAACATCACAAAGTTAAACCACAAAGAGCTAAAAAACATACGCTCCAACATACAGTATGTTTTTCAAGATCCCTACGAGTCTCTCAACCCAAGGCATACAATACAAAGTATTCTAGAAGAACCATTCATCATTCACACGGAACTAAGCAAGCAGCAAAGAACTGACCAAGTAAAGCTACTTCTAAACAAGGTTGGCCTACCAGTAGACTGCTTACAAAAATACCCCCACGAATTCAGTGGCGGCCAGAGACAGCGAATCGGAATTGCGCGAGCCATTGCTCTAAAACCAGATGTGCTGATTTGTGACGAACCCGTATCGGCGCTTGATGTATCCGTACAGTCTCAAATCATTAATTTATTAATGGATTTACAAGAAGACCTAGGCCTCAGTATCGTATTTATCGCTCATGATCTCGCGGTTGTAAAACATATCTCAGATCGCATTGCAGTCATGTATCTCGGAGAGATAGTAGAGTTTGCAGATACCTATGAGCTCTTCAGTGAGCCTCAGCACCCATACACACAATTCTTAATGAGTGCCATTCCAACACCAGATCCAACAAAACGAAAAACAAAAAAAGCCATAAATGGAGAGCTACCCTCCCCCATCAACCCTCCTGTAGGTTGTCGCTTTCAGTCTCGGTGCCACTTAAAACAAGAAAAATGTGTTAGCACCAACCCCAAATTAATGATGAGAACAAATGACACCAACCATACTTCAGCCTGCCACCTTGCAGAGACATCTATTAAGCACTGGGAGTCACCATGGGAATTTTAACAGGGAAAAAAGCCATAATTTTTGGCATCGCCAGTAAACGCTCCATTGCTTATGGCATTGCAAAAAGTTTTCATGAGCAAGGCGCTGAAATCGCCCTTACATACCAAAACGACAAACTTAAAAGCCGTGTTGAAGATGCGGCCTCAGAATTTGAAAGCAACCTTGTTTTCCCGTGCGATGCGTCCAGTGATTCAGATATTAAACAGGTATTTACCGACCTAGCCTCCCACTGGAATAAAGTTGACATCATAATTCACTCTATAGGCTTTGCCCCATCAAATGAATTAGACGGCCCGATGATCGACTGCACTACCCGAGAGGGTTTTAAAATTGCTCACGACATTAGCAGCTATAGCTTCATAGAAATAGCTAAAGCCAGCCAAAAACTCCTCAGCAGCAAAGCATCCCTAATCACTCTCACATACCATGGATCAAGCCAAACGCTACCTAATTACAATGTCATGGGCATGGCCAAAGCAAGTCTAGAAGCTGGTGTTAGGTACCTGGCAAGCAATTTAGGGGGTAAAGGCGTTAGAGTAAACGCTATCAGTGCCGGGCCAATTAAAACTCTTGCTGCATCAGGGGTAAAAAGCTTGCGCACCATGCTGAAACAGCATGAGCAGCGCTCACCCATGCAGAAAAACGTTACTATTGAAGAGGTAGGCAACACAGCCTCCTTTCTAGGTAGCGACCTATCTAGCGGCATTACAGGTGAGATTATTTATGTGGATGCAGGGTTTAGAAATTGCGCCATTTCGGAACATGATATCTAAATTCGCCAAATATAAAAAAGGGCCTTACGGCCCTTTTTTATTGGAACAGAGAATAATTAGTTACGCTCTATACTTGCCTGTTCAGTTGCTAGTTGTTGATAGGCACGATACTCATTGTAAGCCTTTGAGCGACTCACCTTTTGATCAGAGTCAGCTACAGAAGTTGCCGCATCAGGTCGTAATACGCTATCCAAACGCACTAAAACTTGATCGCCATTACCCAAACTTACTAGCTCATATGACGCTACATCCGATTCAGGCAATGCAAATACAGTTTTCAGTACATTTGAATCAACACCTTCCGATGCTCTGCGCTTATCCTTAACGGATTCCCATTTAGCATCATAGCCGCCTTCACGTGCTAATTTTAGTGCCGCCTCAGACTTTTCTTTTAACAAATCTCGAGCATTTCTGTTTTCAAGTAAAGCAATAATATCTGCCTCAACATCCGCAAAGCTTTTTACCTTTGACTCATTTAGCTTATTTAAGTGAACAACAATGGCGTGACCATCTGCCACCTCAATCACTTCACTATTTGAATCTTCACTCAAAACCACCTCAGAGAATGATGCTTCCACGATATCTTTGTAAGCCGCTACACCTTGCCCACCAAACTTAGAAAAGGCCTGAGATGTTTGCACAGTCAAACCTTGTGATTGCGCCGCTTCTGAAATGGTATTGGATGAAAACGCTTCATCTTTAAGTGTTTCAAGGGCATCAACATAGGCAGCTTGAGACGCCTCTTCTTGCAATGAGGCCTGAATAGAGTCTTTTAGCTCTGACAAAGGAGCCACTTCTGGCTGGCGTTCTTCTAACAACTTAACAAGATGCAAACCATCTCGAGTTTCAATTACTTCTGAGACACCACCAACTGGCAGTCCTGACAAGGCATCGGAAAATTCAGCTTCAAAAACTTCAAGAGTAGAAAACCCTAGATCCCCGCCTGAAAATTTAGAGCTATCATCCTCTGATATCTCTTTGGCAATATCAGCAAACGATGAACCAGATTTAATTTTATTTAAAGCATCCACAAGCTTGGCTCTTGATTCATCACTAGATTCTAGCAACAATATATGAGCTGCACGATACTCTTTTTTAGATTGTGCTTCTGCTTGCATTTCTTCATAGCGCACCTCAACCTGCTCGTCATCAACAAAAGAATCCAAGCTTAAATCTGCGCGTTTCAGTTCAACAAAATCAACCACAACAGTTTCCTCTGTCATGTATTTTGCTGAATTTTCATCAAAGTATGACTTAGCATCTTCGGCACTAACATTAACTTCTTTCTTTATTTCCTCAAAAGAAAAAGTAACCTTAGAAAAATCACGAGATTGACCATCTAAAGAAGCAACCTGATTCTGTTCAAGTTTTGTTGAAAATGCACTTGCCTGAAATGCATTTTGCGTTTGTTGAATTAATAGGTTCGTCCTAAGTAATTCGCGGTAGCTTGTACGAGTAAAGCCA
>CAJXIT010000387.1 GCA_913054055.1 uncultured Thalassolituus sp. | reverse complement strand
ATATTTTTTATAAGGAATTATGTTTATTGGTCTATAAAAGTGAGTTGTTTCTTGAAAAGGTATTTGTTTATAGGCATTGCATATAATCGTATCTACCTACTTGTGAGTACTCATATTGCTAATGGATTATTTCCCCTCATAATGCCTATTAAGTTAAAGATTGATGCACGTCAAGCTAGCGAGTTTCGGGCTGGAATAAGCCGTCAGCGATAGGCACAATCAATAAAAAGGTATAAGGAAAAGTCATGACTGATGTTGCAAGCCTAATGATTGTTGATGACCACCCACTGCTTAGAAAGGGGTTGCGTCAACTAATTGAATTAGAGGACGATTTAGAGTTGGTTGCCGAAGCAAGTAATGGCCAAGATGCTTTAAATATTGTGGCTGAAGACGAACCGGACTTAGTTATTTTAGATTTAAATATGCAGGGCATGGATGGAATTGAAACCTTAAAGGCGATGCGTGAAAAAGGCGTAGCATCGCGCATTGTGATGTTAACCGTAAGTGATCATGATGAAGATGTGGTAGCGGCCATTACAAATGGGGCGGATGGTTTTTTATTAAAAGATATGGAACCAGAAGAAATCATTGCCAAAATCAAACAAGCAGCACTGGGTAAAATGGTGATCAGCGATCGTTTAGCAGAAGTATTGGCCAGTGCTTTACGTCGCCCAGAAAAGAAAGTAAATAATGCCATTGATAGTTTAACTGCTCGTGAATTAGAAATTTTAAAACTGATTGCCAAGGGTCTAAGTAATAAGTTAATTGCTCGGGCACTGGATATCAGTGATGGAACCGTAAAGGTTCATGTTAAACATTTATTGAAAAAAATGAATTTACGCAGCCGTGTCGAAGCCGCAGTTTGGGTAGTAAATGAATTAAACTTAGGTCGTGATGATTAATTGATTGGCTTAGAAGTTAGGTTCATAATTAATGCAACCGAATTATAGAGTTAGATAGGAAGAAACATGGTTGATTGCTGCAGTGCACCCGGATTGACACCGTTAGACTCGGCGCTAGATCAATTGCTTGAAAGCATTCAAGTTAGTAATAGCATCAAAGATGTTGAATTACAGCAGGCTTGTGGTTTGGTGTTAGCGCAAGATATCAGCAGTGATTTAAATATCCCTCCAGCCGATAATAGTGCAATGGATGGTTACGCCGTGCGTGCTGAAGATGCCGTAGTAGGCTCTGGTTTGAAACAAGTAGCGAAAGTATTTGCTGGGCATCCCTTCAGCGGTGAAATTAAAGCAGGTGAGTGCGCACGTATTATGACGGGTGGCCAAGTGCCTGCTGGTTGTAATGCTGTGGTCATGCAAGAAAATACGGATGCTAAAAAAGAAACCTCAGACGGCGATGTGATCGTTTTTAATCAGTCTCCTAATCCTGGTGTAAATATTCGTCGTGCCGGTGAAGACATAAGGATAGGCCAAAAAATATTACAAAAAGGCCGCCGCCTGACACCTGCAGACATTGGCTTATTAGCCAGCCTAGGTTGTGGCAAGGTCAGTATTTTTGAACCACTCGTGGCCGCCGTCATCAGCACTGGTGATGAACTAAAGCACCCTGGTGAAGCATTGGCCCAAGGCCAGTTTTACGAAAGTAATGGATACACAGTGAGTGCTGTACTTAAGCGCTTTGGGGTGACACTGATTAATTACGGCATCGTGCCGGATAACTTAGATGCTTTACGAGAAACCTTTACTGAAGCTGATAAAGTAGCCGATGTGGTCATCACCTCAGGTGGTGTATCGGTTGGTGAAGCGGATTACACAAAAACGGTATTGGAAGAGCTTGGTCGAATTGATTTTTGGAAACTGGCCATTAAACCAGGTAAACCGTTTGCTTTTGGTCATTTACCAAATAGTTATTTCATTGGTTTACCGGGTAACCCTGTGAGTGCTTTGGTGACCTTGCATCAATTGGCGATTCCCATGTTAAGGAAACTGTCGGGCGAGGCTTCTCGGCTTCCTTTGCGTTTACCTGCCATTGTCAGTGACCCAATTAGAAAAAGCCCTGGTCGTACGGATTTTCAGCGCGGTGTTTATGCCATGGCAGAAGACGGACAATTAACGGTGAGTAATACAGGGGCGCAAGGTTCGGGTATTTTGCGGTCAATGAGCCTGGCTAATTGTTACATTGTTTTAGAGCAAGACAGAGGCCGTGTTGAAGCCGGTGAAACGGTCATGATTGAACCGTTTGATTCATTAATGTCGTGATGTTCGTGCCATGACAGGTGACCGTCTCGCTGCCTGTTTTTATCTTATCTACCGTTGAACTTCCTTGCCTGTCACCCTGTGCTTCTCTGATGTCAATGCCTTTATAACTGCGTTGCAGCGTAACAATGGCCAGCTTACCTCTATGCAATTCAGCCATAATCCTGCACATTAGTATGCAATTAGTTCTTATTCGTACTGAATAATAATAACAGGTGGAAATTCTATGACGTTTTTTAAGTGGGTTGGCGCTGCGCTGGCCGTATTCATTGCCGTATTTGTGATTAATGTGGTGACCTTTACCACTGAGAAGGTGGAGATAGCGCCTTTATTAGATGATTCTGAGATAGATAAAAACGCTGTGGCTGAGCGTTTATCTAAAGGCATTCAATTTGCCACCATCAGTCATATGGACGAATCAAAACAAGACCCGCAGGTATTTAAAGACTTTCATGCTTTTTTAAAGCAAAGCTTTCCTTTAGTACATGAATCTCTAGAACTAGAGATGATCAATGGTTTGTCATTACTGTATCGCTGGAAGGGATCTAAACAGGGTTTAAAACCTGTGATGTATATGTCCCATCAAGATGTGGTGCCAGTGGACCCTGAATCAAGGGATCGCTGGGTACATGCTCCATTTAGTGGTGCCATTGATCAAGGTATTATCTGGGGGCGCGGGGCCGTAGATATTAAGTCTGGGGTATTGGGCATTTTAGAGGCTGCTGAAAATTTATTAGCCAAAGGTTTTCAGCCAAAGCGTGATGTGTATTTAGCGTTTGGCCATGATGAAGAAATTGGTGGTAACGAAGGGGCCATGAAAATTGCGCAGGCCTTACGTGACCGTAACCTAGATTTTCAATATATTTTAGATGAAGGTGGCTCTATTGTGGGGGATGGCATTATTCCTGGTGTTGAGCGTCCTATTGCTTTAGTGGGCATTGCCGAAAAGGGATATGTGAGCCTTGAGCTTAAAGCCACAGATGTGGGCGGACACAGCTCCATGCCACCTAAACATACTGCGTTAGGTGTCATCGCTAAAGCGCTGGTGGATTTAGAGGCAGCACCCTTTCCAGCTAATATGGCGTACAGCCGTAAAATGTTCGAAACCTTTGGTCCAGCCATGGGAG
>CAJXIT010000386.1 GCA_913054055.1 uncultured Thalassolituus sp. | reverse complement strand
AGATTTAAATAGGGTGAATGAACACTTTGATAAGCAATCAACGCCATCATTAAAATCCCAAGGGATATTAATAGGTCGACGCCATGTTCGTACCAATAACTCTTGGATGCATAATAATCACAGGCTAGTAAAAGGTAAAAACCGCTGTACATTGATGCTGCACTCAGAGCATGCGCTGGCATTGGGCGTGCAAGACGGAGAGGTGATAAAAGTGACATCGGCAGTGAACAGTTTGCACATTCCCGTGCAAATAACGGATGACTTAATGCCAGGTGTGGTGAGTATACCTCATGGCTTCGGACATAATCGACAAGGCACTCAAAACAAAGTCGCTCAAGCCCATGCAGGGGTCAGCGTAAATGACTTGACGGATGATCGGTTACTGGATGAATTAAGTGGTAATGCAGCGGTAAATGGTGTTCCGGTAGAATTAGAGGCAGTCGTATAATCACAACTATTTTGATCAGTATGCACATGGTATCAGCTTGGATATGCCATTAAGCTAACAGATGGATTTAATGAAATTTATATAAGTAGGGGATACACATGGAACTGAATAACAAGGTTGCCATTGTTACTGGTGGTGCTTCTGGTTTAGGTTATGCCGCCAGTGCGGCACTGATCGAAAAAGGCGCTAAAGTTTGTATTTTTGACTTTAATGAACAGGCCGCGAAAGCGGCTGTGGCTCAATTGGGCAGTGACAACGCTACATTTGCCACGGTGAATGTGACCGATGAAGCGTCTGTTCAAGCTGGCTTAGAACACTGCTTACAAACGTTTGGTCAGTTGCATATTGTATTAAACAGTGCAGGCATTGGCCCACCAGAAAAAGTAATTAATCGCGAAGGCGAGCCATTGCCACTGGATAACTTTAAAAAGATTGTGGATGTGAACATGTTTGGTACGTTTAACGTGCTCAGCAAAGCTGCAGCAGAAATCGCTAAGCAATCCCCCATCAATGACGATAATGGTCGTGGTGTGATCATTAATGTGGCTTCAGTTGCTGCATTTGATGGACAAATTGGTCAACCTGCATATGCAGCCAGTAAGGCTGGTATCGTTGGTATGGCATTACCAATTGCCCGTGAATTTGCCCGATATGGCATTCGTGTGAATACAATCGCGCCTGGATTATTTCGCACACCTTTGGCTGAAAGTTTAGGCGAAAAAGTAGTTGAAGCCTTAGGCAATAGTGTGGAATACCCTAAGCGTTTAGGTGACCCCAAAGAGTTTGGTAAATTGGTTGTACAAATTGCAGAAAACGATTATCTAAATGGTGAAGTGATACGTTTAGATGGGGCAATTCGTATGCAGGCTCGTTAGTCATCTTAACGAGATGTATAGCGAGTAAATGAGGCTAGAACCATAGTGGATCTAGCCTTTTTTGATTCTATATTGTTAGGATTATTTAATGAGCTTGCTTACTTCATCCGGCTTACTGAATAAGTAACCTTGAATGTAATCGCAGTCTAAATCTTTTAGGAATTGCCATTGCCCTTGCGTTTCAACACCTTCAGCCACCGTTTTTAAATTTAAATGTTTGGCTAAATCCACAATTGCCCGGACGATACTTTGATCGTCTTCATCTTTTTCTAAATTCCGAACAAACGCTTGATCTACTTTTAACGTGTCGATAGGGAATTTTTTCAAGTAACTTAAAGACGAATAACCGGTTCCAAAGTCATCAATGGCCAAAGCAAAACCCATATCCTTAAGTTGGGTCATAATCTTAATGCTTTGATCAACGTTTTCCATGATCAAACTTTCGGTGATCTCTAATTCAATTTTGGTAGGGTCGGCCTGGCTGTCAGATAGTGCTTTTCTTAATTGAGATAAGAAGTGGCGATGCTGGAATTGTCGTGCGCTGATGTTGATCGCCAGTTGAATGTCTTGATTATTGACCTTGAATTGATTGGCTTGTCGACATGCTTCTTCGATTACCCATTGACCAATTTTTATAATTAATCCAGTTTGTTCTGCCACCGGAATGAACATACCCGGGCTCACCATATTACCACTGGCTTCACGCCACCTAATCAATGCTTCTGCACCTTTAACTTCCGTAGAATGGGCATCCACTTTCGCTTGATAGTGCAGAACAAATTCATCATTTTCTAACGCTTGGCGCATTCCCGCATCTATGGGCAGCCAGCTTTGTTCTTCTGCGTGAAGGACAGGGCTATAGGATTCGCAGCTGTCTCCTTTTGCTCTAGCATTGTTGAGTGCGGCATTACCATTTGTGATCAACTCTTGCGCATCTGATCCGTCTTGTGGGTAATGGCAGATCCCCATACTGACATTGAGGTAGTACCTATGATCATCTACACACAAAGGTTCATCCATGGCTGATTGTATGGTCATGGCTAGGTCTTCGGCTTTATCTTTGTTAGGCGTTTCAATTAATATGCAAAAGGTTGAACCTTCCAAGCGATAGCCTTGTGTTTGATCTGGCTGATATTTAAATAAGTCTAATATCCGCTGCCCCATATGCTTAATAATTAGATCACCAATATTATAACCTTGACTAGATGTGATGAATTTAAAGCGATCAATACTGATAAAAAGGGCAGAGCAATAAACAGAATTATTGATGTGTTCAGATAAATGTTTTTCAAATTGGCGGCGATTAGGCATACCCGTATGTACGTCGTGCAATGCTTGGTATTTTAATTGGTCTTGGGCTTTTTTTCTGTCGGTTACATCTTCAATATATAAATGACATGTCCCTAAGTCGGGCAGCAATGACAAACTATAATGTAGGTGCCTTTCATTGATATCGGCTTCAAAGTTAAATTGAGTTTCATGGGTGCGTTGCCAACGCTTTAGGTTTTTATAAAACCCTAAAGGCAGTAACTCTTCTAATTGCTCACTGGCTGCATTTATATTTTTTTGAAGAATCTTGCAGGCAGGGTTTCCAAATAATATTTCGCCACTCCAACTTAGGTTGAGTATTGGGTTGGGGTTTCGTTCAGGAAATTTGGCTAATGCTTTACGTTTGGCTGTCTTTCTAATATTTGCTTGAGTATAAAACCCAACAAATATGGCGGATAAAATGATGATGCCCGTAAAGGCCAATACTAAGTTTATAATATTAGTAATTTGCGACTGAGTTGATTCCGCACCTTGCCAAGCTTCATCTTGAGTGGATTGTGTAAGGGTGAGCAGTATTTGCTCTGCTTTTTCTCGAGTTAGTGTTAAATTTGCTAGCTCAAAACGCGCTTGATCCCAATTCACTTCGTTGGAATTCAAATTGTCATCTAAGGACTTGCGAACGAACTGGATCTCAGTAAACAATGAGGGCAATTCAAGCACTTTGCTATCAAAGCTTTGATTCACACTGATTAAGTATTCT
>CAJXIT010000385.1 GCA_913054055.1 uncultured Thalassolituus sp. | reverse complement strand
ATTCGGGCAGGGTTGTCCTCGCACGAGCTTTTATGCCCTTTGGGTGCACCCCGTGAGCGAATAAAGTTCAGCGATGAATGGGGCAGTGACTATCCTCGTTCGGATGTATATCACAAGCCATATAAATAGAAGTGGTATTAATTACTTATGAGGTAATTCATTGCCGCTTTAAAACAATGGGTTATATTTTACGGCATATTAAACCGTCTATTTCTTTCCAAGCTGCTGAAATCATTGGGCTTCTTTGAATTGGCACTGCCTTTGCAATTCTTATCATTAATTAAGAATACAAATGCGTTGCCGCTTTATAGGAGGCCGTTATGGATCGCGCACTTTACATTGCCATGTCTGGAGCCAAACAAAATACGTTAGGCCAAGTGGCAGAAGCAAATAACTTAGCCAATGTTTCAACAACAGGTTTTCGTCGTGATTTTGAACAAGCGCGATCAATGCCGGTATTTGGTGAGCACTATCCAACACGTGCCTATGCCATGGAAGAGCGCCCAGCCAGTGACTTTAATCCAGGCACCTTAATTCACACCGGCAGAGACTTAGATTTAGCCATTGAAAATCAAGGTTGGTTTTCAGTACAAGATGCTAATGGTGAAGAAGCGTATACCCGTCGTGGTGACTTACGCGTAGACCAATTTGGCCGCCTGATTAATGGTGAAGGTTTACAATTAATTGGTAACGGTGGCCCTATCGTTATTCCCCCTTATGAACAATTGACCATAGCCGGTGACGGCACCATTTCTATTCAAGCTTCGGGTGATGAACCCGCAGTAGTTGCCGATGTTGTGAATTTAAAATTGGTGAACCCTGATTTAACGAATATGGAAAAAGGCGTTGATGGCTTGTTCCGGTTACGGAATCAACAACCTGGTCAAGCTCAAGCTGGGGATCCAAATGTATTTGTCGAGCAAGGACACTTAGAGCACAGCAATGTGAATGCGGTGCATTCTCTTACACAAATTATGGCACTCCATCGCCAATATGAAATGCAGGTGAAAATGATGAGTACGGTTGATGAAAACGCTCAAACCACCGCACAGATAATGGACATTCAGTAATGAATTATTTAATGGATAGTTCTCAATCGTTTGTTAAAGAAACACTAATAACCAGTGCTAAAAGAATGATTCTTTTAGCAAATGCAGGAGAGTAATCATGCATTCAGCACTATGGGTAAGTAAAACAGGCTTAAACGCACAGGATCATAACTTAACAACCATTTCTAATAACTTGGCCAATGTCTCCACTACGGGCTTTAAAAAAGACCGTGCGGTTTTTGAAGATTTGATTTATCAAATTCAAAGGCAGCCGGGCGCACTGTCCAGTCAAGACACGCGCTTACCATCTGGCTTGCAGTTAGGCACAGGTGTGAAAGTGGCGGGCAGTCAAAAAATTCATACCACAGGTAGTTTGCAAGAAACCTCTCAGCCACTAGATTTAGCCATAAATGGACGAGGCTTTTTTCAAATCGGTATGCCAGACGGCACCATAGCGTACACCCGTGATGGTACCTTTCACATGGATGCTGAAGGGCAGGTGGTGAATGCAGTGGGTTATTTACTAGAGCCTAATATTACCATTCCAGACCAAACCAATACTTTGACTATTAGCCGTGACGGTATTGTCAGTGTGACGCAGTTTGGTGAAACCGAACCCACCGAAATTGGTCAAATTGACGTGGTGGATTTTGTTAATCCAACGGGCTTGCAGGCCATGGGCGGTAATCTATTTTTAGAAACGGCTAGCTCAGGTGCGCCTCAGGTAGGTGTGGCTAGCGAAGCGGGTTTTGGTTCCATTGAACAGGGCATGTTAGAAAATTCTAACGTGGCCGTGGTGGAAGAACTGGTGCAAATGATCACAGTGCAGCGAGCTTATGAAATGAATTCAAAAGTAGTGAGCAGTGCGGATCAAATGCTGCAGTATCTAGCTCAGAATACGTAAGGGTTTTTAAGTAAGCATTAGAACCTTAAAAATCGGTCGCAGGGCAACCTCACACAAAATTATAGAAAATAAAAATTGTAGGAGGCTGCTCGCAGGCGACAAGAGATAACAGAAACAAAATCTCATCGCGCAGCCATCCCAAAAGAGTCAGTAACAAAATAATTGTATGAGGGTGCCCCGCGCCCGATAAAACTAACCCAATAAAAGACAACCCATGACCCGTTCAACCATTACACAAGCCAAACGCATCGTCATAAAAATTGGTAGCGCATTGCTCACCAATGATGGCGCAGGCTTAAATAAAGAAGGCATTGCCAACTGGGTTGATCAAATTGCCACGCTTAAGCAAAAAGGCATTGAAGTGGTATTGGTGTCTTCCGGCTCAGTAGCAGAAGGCATGACTCGCTTAGGCTGGAAACAACGTCCAAGCGCCTTGCACGAACTACAAGCCGCTGCTGCCGTGGGGCAAATGGGTTTGGTGCAGTGTTACGAAACCAATTTCTCTCGACACGATTATTTAACGGCGCAGGTGTTGTTGACTCACGCAGACTTAAGCAATCGCACACGCTATTTAAATGCCCGTTCTGCCATAAAGTCTCTGATTGATTTAAACGTGGTGCCTATCATTAACGAAAACGATACCGTTATCACAGACGAAATCCGCTTCGGTGATAACGACACTTTAGGTGCCTTGGTTGCCAACTTAGTAGAAGCAGACGCTCTAGTGATTCTCACCGACCAAGACGGTTTATACACAGCGGACCCACGTAAAGACAAAACCGCAAGCCTAATAGAATCTGCTAGAGCAGAAGATCCAGCCATACAAGCCATGGCCGGAGACGGTGGAGCCTTAGGTCGCGGCGGCATGGTGACCAAAGTTCGAGCCGCAAGACTGGCTGCACGTTCAGGCGCGTCTTCCATTATCGTAGGTGGTCGCATAGACAATGTGGTGTCTCGTTTATTTGATGGTGAATCATTAGGAACATTGCTAACCAGTGATCAAGAGCCCATGGCTGCTCGTAAGCAGTGGATCGCTGGCCACTTACAAACCCGTGGTGAAATCACATTGGATGATGGAGCTGTAAGAGCATTACAAAGAGGCGGTAAAAGTTTACTGCCAGTGGGTGCTGTGAATGTATCTGGAAATTTTGGTCGTGGCGAAGTAGTGGCATGCATGAATGCGCAGGGTCAAATCATTGCTAAAGGCCTGGTAAATTACAGCGCAGCCGAAGCCAAAAAGATTTTAAAAACCGACAGTAAAGACATAATTTCAAAACTGGGATACATGGATGAGCCTGAATTGATTCATCGTGATAATCTGGTTTTAGTTTAAATGAAATACAGTATGTAATGAAAAAATAGATTAATTTTGATTAATAAATACGCATAAAAAAGCAGCCATTGGCTGCTTTTTTTATGCA
>CAJXIT010000384.1 GCA_913054055.1 uncultured Thalassolituus sp. | reverse complement strand
TAAAGCTGTTATTTCGAATTAATGCTTGTTGAAATTCCCCAACCAATCGTTTTTGATTCTGCATCAGCCAGTTTTTGCTGTCGTTTATTAAAGGGTTTATTTGTTTTGTGTCAGTATTTGAAAGGGCCTGTTGAGTATTGGTGAGTCCATCTGTTGAACCCTTTGATTGAGATGGCTGGGTTTGAATAGCCATCGATGGGTTAATTTTACCTTTTAGAAGTTCAGACGATACCTGCTTCACCCATTGGTTCATTTGTTGTTCAACGTGTTTGAAGCGGCTTGAAAAATCGGGAGTTGTGCCGGTGTTTACTGATGGCTTTGAAGGTGACTGGGTTTGAGTGCCAAGGCTCAGCTGTTGTTGTAATTTATTTTCTAAAGTTTGACCAGAATGTTGAATAGCCTGCTTGATAGTTTCACTATTTATGGGTTTGTCGGTTACCAATATTGTGCTTGGTAACGGCAAGTTTATGTTTGGGGGAGAGGTAACAGCGTTAATTGGATTCCGAATGCTTAGGGTGGAGACGCTAGGCGTTGCTTTTGCAGTGTGGTTAGCTTGTGTTATATGAGTTGCGACATTCACCATAATATCTAATGGCAGTTTAGGCGCAGATGCTTGTGTAGTGCTGAATTGAGCGCTGAGTTTTGTTAGAGAAAAATCTTGTGCATTGCTTTGAAGTTGCCAAGTTCCTTTGGCATCTAATTGAATCAATACAGAGTTACCTTTTGGGTAGCTCTTTTGTGTTAATAGAGATAGCAAGCCTTGCTGGGTATCTAACTTGGTTAAAAATAATTTGATTTGGCCAGTTGATGTTTGATTCGTATTCAGTTGATTCACAAGATCAGACATCTGTTTTTGAAGCAGAGGGGTCGTCCTTGGTGGCTTCCCCTGCATTTGAGCATCTGCGAACTTGGTTGTTGGATTACCTGTTTGATCTTGATTGATCACCCGTTGTACTTGCTCAGCAGAAAGTGGCTGGCTGGATTTCACCTTGGCCCAGGTACTTGAGAGCTGATTTAATGAACTGGCGTTTACGGTCTTATCCTGTGGTGTTGCTGTTTTGCTTTCAGATACAAAGGCACCATCTGGCGTTTTTTTAGCCGAAACTGGTGAATTAATAGACTGTCCGCTGGGTAATTTCATGCTCGTATCAATAAAATCCGCTTCTACCGTAAAAAAGGCTGATATTTGTATATAATGCGGCTGACTTACAATTAGCCCCAGATAGCATACTCTATCTAGGTTAGCGGCCAATTAGGCTAGACTTTAAATGAATGAATAATGCACAGTTTGGCCTTTAGGAGATTTGGTTTTTGTCACCCCGTTTAGACAATTTAGCAGTGAATTCACTGAATAGCTTAGAAATGCATATCGGTGGCCACAATCTATTCTGTGAGCGTGACGATAGGGTGCTATTTGACGGCCTTAATTTTGACTTTCAATCAGGTCAAATCATTCGCATAGCCGGCCCAAATGGTGCCGGTAAAAGTACTCTGATGCGCATATTATTGGGCATGAGTGCTGGCTTTGAAGGGGATTTAACCTTTAATGGTAAGCCGCTAAATAAGGTCCGATACGAATTTAATGCCCAATTACTGTACTTGGGTCATCAGGTGGGTATTAAAGGCAACCTTACCCCAGAAGAAAATCTAAAAGCCTTAAACCCAAACGCAGATAAAAATACGATTTATACAGCCCTTGATAAAGTGGGTTTAAGAGGGTTTGAGGACCTACTTTGCCAAGGTCTTTCAGCGGGTCAGCAGCGACGAGTCGCTTTGGCTAGATTGTTCATAGAATCTAAAAAGCTTTGGATTTTAGACGAACCCTTTACCGCCATAGATAAAGACGGCGTAGCTGAGCTTGAGTCCATTATTGTTGATCATGCAAAGCAAGGTGGTTTGGTAATATTAACCACCCACCATGAAATTTCAGCGGATGTGACCACTTTGATGTTAGGGGTGGATAGCGCCCTTAAAAACGGTGACAGCCAATGAATGCTGTTTCTGTTTTTAAGCGAGATCTATTAATCGCGTTTCGCAACCGTGGCGAATTACTTAATCCGTTAATGTTCTTTTTAATGGTGGCCAGTTTATTTCCATTGGCCGTGAGCCCGGATCCTAAATTTTTAGGTGATATCGCACCGGGTGTGATTTGGGTTGGGGCATTGTTAGCGACCTTATTGAGCTTGGATATATTATTTAAAACCGATTACGACGATGGCAGCCTAGAGCAAATGTTATTAGTGCCACAGCCACTCATGATGTTGGTGTTAGCTAAAGTCGCCGTGCATTGGTTGGTAGCGGGTTTGCCTTTAGCCATAATGGCGCCGCTGTTGGGATTGATGCTGGGTTTGCCAGAAGGTGGGTTTGAACCACTGTTTCTGACCTTGTTAATTGGCACACCTATTTTAAGTTTATTAGGTGCCATTGGTGCGGGTTTGACCGTAGGGTTGAAGAAGGGAGGCATGCTAATGCCGCTGTTGATACTACCCTTATACATACCGGTTTTAATTTTTGCAGCCAGTGCCGTTCAATCGGGTGTCGATGGCAATAGCTATGTGGGGCATTTAGCCTTTTTAGGGGCTTATTTGGCTTTAGCCATGGTGATGGCACCTCTGGCGTGTGCGGCAGCAATACGAATAACGACGGCTCGATAGTGATTGCATTGAGTTGAGCGCCAGTTAACTCTGGTAATAGAATTGATTTTGATAGGTTGGTTTTAAATATGTGGCAAGCTTTTTTGCGTCTATACCACAAACTGGGTTCACCAAAATGGTTTTACGAAATCAGTGGTCGTTGGATGCCTTGGTTTTTGATTATTGGTTCGGCGTTAACGGCCGTGGGTATTGTTTGGGGTTTGGCATTTGCGCCAGCGGATTACTTACAAGGCAATAGTTTTAGAATTATCTATATACATGTGCCTTCTGCGTTATTGAGTCAAAGCGCTTATATCATGATGGCCGTAGCCGGTATTGTGGGTTTGGTGTGGAAGATGAAAATGTCGTTCATTGTGGGCAAGGTCATTGCCCCAATTGGTGCAAGTTTGGCTATATTAGCCCTGCTCACAGGGGCTATTTGGGGAAAACCCACTTGGGGAACGTGGTGGGTTTGGGATGCACGCTTAACATCAATGCTGATTTTATTGTTTCTATATTTTGGTGTGATTGCAATTTACAATGCCATCGAAAGTGAAGACATGGCTAATAAAGCTGCGGCTGTTTTATCAATCGTTGGCAGCATTAACATTCCAATTATTAAGTATTCAGTGGAATGGTGGAACACATTGCATCAGCCTGCCACCATTACCTTAACCAAAAAGCCAACCATGGCGCCTGAAATGTTTATACCTTTACTGTTGTGTATCATCGGTTTTTACTG
>CAJXIT010000383.1 GCA_913054055.1 uncultured Thalassolituus sp. | reverse complement strand
ATCTACGGTTAACTGAATGCCTTTTTCTTCTGCCATGAAATTAAGCGGAGTAACCACGTCGGTTAATAAATTACTGGGTTCAAACACCAGGTGCTCTAAGTCCATCTTGCCAGCATCAATTTTGCTAAAATCTAGAATATCATTGATAACTGAAAGCAATAATTCGCCAGAACTTTTTGACACTTGCAAAAATTCCGCTTGCTGCTCATCCAATTGAGTACTCTGCAGCATGGCCAACATGCCTAATACGCCGTTCATGGGTGTGCGTAGTTCGTGGCTCATATTGGCAAGAAATTCACTTTTTGCTCGGGCGGCTGAAAGTGCTTCATCACGAGCGGCCATTAAATCTTTGGTTCTAGAGACCACCTGGCTTTCTAGGCTTTCACTGAGCTTTTTGAGGTCTTGGTTTTTCTCAAACAACTCACGACTTTTAAGCTCCAAGATTTCTTCCGCTTGCAGTCGGGCTGCTTTTTCCCGCTGATAGCGTTTCTGAGCACGCTCTAAATCGCTGCTCATATTAAGCGCTCTTACTTAATACAAACTCTGTTATGTGAAGGCTACCTTCCTGACTATCTGAACGTTTGATATTAAATGGCTCACTGAAAAACTTTGATACCCCTTCAATTAAACCCAAGGCCAAATCCCCAAAACCTCGTTCTGAGCTATAAACCAGTTTAAATTCACCCTCCACAGAGTCATCGAACTTAAACACGGGTAATTCCGCATCTGGATACAGCTTTCGCACCTCCACATGTATGTGGTTATCGATCTTTTTTAGGAAATCTAAGGTGTTATCCACCTCTGCAAAGAACTCCGGAAACTTGCTTGCAAACACCACTGCCAAATGATGACCAAAGGTGCGAATTAAATCTGGCACAGGCACCGACACCTTGTCACTTAGCAACACCACCATGTCCACTAGCTCTTGGTGATTGTAGGTACCCACTGCCGTGTAGGCGCCACCAGATTCTGGCTCAGACTCATCAATGAGGTCATCCACCATATCTTCACCAAATTTTTCCTCTACCATACTGGTGAACTCAGTAAAAACTAGCCCTTTCATAAACACTCCTTGATCGGTTTTATTCATAAAGTATAGACACTTATTTGATTCCTACTCGGGCTGTCAGCGCCTTATCAGACCTACCTATCACTGCAAAAAACCGCTATAATCACCGCCATTTTTTAGCTCTGAATTTGGTGTAAAGACAGCCATGGCAATGGATAAGACCTACCAGCCCCACGAAATCGAAAAATCTTGGTATAAAACCTGGGAAGAAAAAGGCTATTTTGCCCCGCAAGGTGGTGACGATGCCTACAGCATCATGATTCCACCGCCAAACGTCACAGGCAGCCTGCACATGGGTCATGGCTTTAATAATGCGGTGATGGACTGCTTAATTCGCTACAACCGCATGAAAGGAAAAAACACCCTTTGGCAGCCAGGTACTGACCACGCAGGCATCGCCACACAAATGGTGGTTGAGCGCCAATTAGCGGCACAAGGCATTGACCGCAAAGAACTGGGCCGCGAGAAGTTCCTAGATAAAGTTTGGGAATGGAAAGAAGAGTCAGGCGGTAACATCACCAACCAAATTCGTCGCTTAGGCTCATCAGTAGACTGGAGCCGTGAGCGCTTCACCATGGATGATGGTCTGTCTAACGCCGTTCAAGAAGTATTTGTTCGCCTATACAGCGAAGACCTGATTTACCGTGGTAAACGCCTAGTGAACTGGGATCCAAAACTGCACACCGCCATTTCAGACCTAGAAGTGGAAAACAAAGATAAGAAGGGCCACATGTGGCACTTCCGCTATCCCCTTGCTGATGGCATGACCACACAAGATGGTGGTAACTATATTGTCGTGGCCACTACCCGCCCTGAAACCATGCTTGGTGATACCGGCGTTGCGGTGAACCCAGAAGATCCACGCTACAAAGATTTAATTGGCAAGTTCATTGAGCTTCCATTAGTGGGTCGTCGCATTCCCATTGTCGGTGACGAACACGCTGATATGGACAAGGGCACAGGTTGCGTAAAAATCACCCCTGCTCACGACTTTAACGATTATGAAGTGGGCAAGCGTAACAAACTGCCTATGATCAACATTCTAACCTTCAACGCAGAAGTACGCGCCGAAGCAGAAGTGTTCAATACTAATGGTGAAGCCAGCGATGATTACAGCACAGAGCTGCCGCAAGAATTTGCCGGCATGGATCGCTTTGAAGCCCGTAAAGCCATTGTTGCCAAGTTTGATGAGCTTGGCCTGTTAGACGAAATTAAAGACCACGACCTAACCGTGCCTTACGGCGACCGCGGCGGCGTGGTCATCGAGCCAATGCTGACCGACCAATGGTATGTGCGCATTGAAGAGTTGGCCAAGCCAGCCATCGACGCTGTGGAAAATGGCGACATTGAATTTGTGCCAAAGAGCTACGAAAACATGTACTACGCTTGGATGCGTGACATTCAAGACTGGTGTATTTCTCGTCAGCTTTGGTGGGGCCATAGAATTCCAGCTTGGTACGACGATGAAGGCAATGTATTTGTTGGCCGCGATGAAGCTGAAGTGCGCGAGCAAAATAATTTATCTGCCGACGTGAATCTACGTCAAGACAACGATGTATTAGACACTTGGTTCAGCTCTGCATTATGGACATTCTCCACATTAGGCTGGCCTGAGAAAACCAAAGAGCTAGAAACCTTCCACTCCACCGACGTACTGGTAACCGGTTTCGACATCATTTTCTTCTGGGTTGCCCGCATGATCATGATGACATTGAAGTTCACAGGCGAAGTGCCTTTCAAAAAGGTTTACGTACACGGCTTAGTGCGTGACCAAGAAGGCCAGAAAATGTCCAAGTCAAAAGGCAATGTATTGGATCCTTTGGACATCATTGACGGCATCTCATTAGAAGAACTGGTAGACAAGCGTACTGGCGGATTAATGCAGCCACAAATGGCCGCTAAAATTGAAAAGCAAACTCGCAAGCACTTCCCTGACGGCATTGCCGCTCACGGAACCGATGCATTACGCTTTACTTTCTTGTCGCTTGCTTCAACCGGTCGTGACGTGAAATTCGACATGAGCCGCTTAGAAGGTTACCGCAACTTCTGTAACAAGCTTTGGAACGCCACACGCTTTGTTATGGAGTCCATCGGTCAGACTGATGAGCAGCCTTTAACCGCCGATCAAATCACCGACCTTAATTCTGGTGAAGTGGATTTGTCATTAGCGGATCGCTGGATCATTTCTCGCTTACAACAAACCGAAAAAGAAATGACCCACGCACTGGAAGAATTCCGTTTCGATCACGCAGCGCAATCCCTTTATGATTTTGTGTGGAATGAATACTGTGCATGGTACCTAGAACTTTCTAAGC
>CAJXIT010000382.1 GCA_913054055.1 uncultured Thalassolituus sp. | reverse complement strand
GCAAGCAAAGTCCAATGATTTCAGAAGCGCGTCATACTCGCTAATCGGTAAGAACACTTCTTGTGCTGTCATGATTCGTTCATGGGCTGTTCGCTCTACATTATCGCCAATCAGTAACTCTTCATAGAGCTTCTCTCCAGGGCGTAAGCCTGAAAATTGGATATCAATGTCACCGTGAGGATTTTCATCATTCTTAACCGAAAGACCGGAAAGCTTAATGAGATTCTCAGCCAGATCAGTAATTTTCACCGACTCACCCATATCAAGAACGAACACATCACCACCTTTGCCCATAGCACCAGCTTGGATAACCAATTGTGCAGCTTCAGGAATTGTCATGAAGAAACGCGTGATATCAGGGTGGGTTACTGTAAGCGGACCGCCAGCTTTAATCTGCTTCTTAAATAACGGAATCACAGAGCCAGAAGAGCCAAGCACATTACCAAATCGCACCATACAAAAACGGGTACCATTACTTTTTGGGTTCTCTTGCTCCGCTAATGCCTGTAAACCTAATTCCGCCATACGCTTGGTTGTACCCATCACGTTTGTCGGGCGTACGGCTTTATCTGTCGAAATAAGAACAAAAGACTCAACACCCGCTTCAATTGCCGCTTTGGCTGTGTAGTAGGTGCCGTAAACATTATTACGTACGCCTTCCACAACATTGTATTCTACAAGAGGAACATGCTTATACGCTGCAGCATGATAAACAGTCTGCACCCCAAAGGATTTCATAGACGTTAACAAACGGTGAGAACGCTGAACCGACCCTAGTAATGGTACAATTTCAACATCGTATCCATAGTCTTCTTTCATTAAACAAAGTTCACGATCAATTTGGTATAAACCAAATTCAGACACCTCAAATAGCACTAAAGTTTTAGGTTGCTGCTTTAGGATTTGACGACAAAGCTCAGAACCAATCGAACCGCCAGCGCCCGTCACCATTACTACTTTATTTTTAATGTTGGCTTCCATCAACACTTGCTGGGGTGCAACCGCGTCACGACCTAACAAATCTTCAATGGGTACATCAGTAAGCTCATCAATCTTAGCTTTGCCTGACACTATATCTGCCATATCGGGGACAGTTTGGATCTCAACAGGTAATGGGGCTAACAAATCCAACACTTGCTTACGGCGAGCGCGTGATGCACTTGGTATAGCAAGTAAGATTTTCGACACGTCATGCTTCTCAATCAAACTCCCAACTTTACTCAAATCAATAACAGGCAAGCCTAAAATTATTGTATTCGTTAGTGTTTCATCTTTATCAATAAACGCTCTAATACGGTAATTTTCAGACGCACGAAGGGCAACCGCTAATTGCCGACCGCCAGAACCCGCACCATAAATTAAAACTTCTTTACGAGTATCTTTTGACGTTGTCGCCACAAGATTTCGAACAACAAGTCGAGAACCACCACATAATAGCGCTAAATAAGCACCATAGATAATAGGGACTGTACGAGGGATAGGCTCTTGTAAGTAATAGGCAAATAGCGCTAAAGCCACCGACGATAATATTGCACCAGCTGTCACTACAAACAGAGCTTGAAATGTTAGGTACCTTAGAACGGCGCGGTAGAGCCCTATCTTCGTAAAAATAAGTACAGTTGATATTACGGTTAAGCCAATTAATAATAAATTGTCATTATCACTTAAAAACTTCACATCCCCCACCCTTGTCCACAAAGCAATATGCAGAGCAAATAAGATAAGCAAAGTGTCGATAACCACGCTGATGACCCGCTTATGTAGGCGAGAGAGTTGCCAGATAAAATTTAGACGTTGCATAAAAAGATTCCTATTTATTGGAATTTATATGTATCAGGAAACATTAAAGGAGCATATTGAAGTGACACTCATTTAAAGGTTAAGCCAGCCAATATTTAAAGCATCTTACCACGCTCGTATAGGTCTTATAATGAACAAATGCCCCAACAGTCTCAAGTTTGAGTCTATTGGAGCATTTTGATGATACTTCAAAAAAAGATCTTAGACGATTGTTCATCTCAGTACTGAGACAAAACACTAACCAAGGTTATGAATTTCCGCGATAAATCACTCTAGAGAACGATCACTACCAATAGGCTGCACTATTAGATTTGCGCTTCAAGTAAAACAGCACGAATAACTTCAGCTGTCTTATTTATTTCTTCTTGAGCTAAAGTAGGATGCACTAGAAACATTAAGCTCGTTTTACCTAACTCGACCGCATTCTTTAAAGGCGTTTCAGGTCTAAAGGTTGTGCCTTCAAATGCTTTTTCAAGATAAACCTCAGAACAACTGCCTTGATATGCAGGCACACCTTGTTCAACAATCGCATCAACAATTTTATCGCGAGTCCAACCTCGCTTTAGATGTTCAGGGCGAATAAACATATAATGCTTATATTCAGCATGTTCAATGTATCCAGGAATATCAACACTTCGAGCAATGGGAAGATCAGCAATTGCCGCTTCAATCACCGCTGCGTTCGCTTGACGCTTTTGCGTCCACTCCAGCATACGCTTGATTTGAATACGACCAATAATGGCTTGCATTTCTGTTATTCGCCAGTTTGTACCAAAGCTTTCATGAAGCCAACGGAAGCCTGGTGGATGCTCACGATTATAAATAGCATCAAAGCTTTTACCATGATCTTTGTAAGACCACATAAACGACCAAAGAACTTTGTCATTAGTGGTTACCATGCCGCCTTCGCCACCTGTTGTCATGATCTTGTCTTGGCAAAAAGACCAAGCACCAATATGACCAATCGTACCGACACTGCGACCTTTGTATTTTGCACCATGAGCCTGAGCGCAATCTTCAATAACCTTGAAGCCATGTTTTTCAGAGAGTGCCATGATTGCATCCATTTCTGCTGGCATGCCGGCAAGGTGAACAACAATTACAACTTTGGTTTTTGGCGTTAATACCGCCTCAATAGATTCTGCAGTAATGTTTTGGCTGTTCAGATCCACATCAGCAAAAACAGGAATCGCACCAGCAGTTACAATCGAGGAGGCCGATGCCAAGAAGGTCCGCGATGTCGTAATAACTTCATCGCCTTGACCTACCCCAAACGCCTTTAAAGCAACATCTAACGCTAACGTACCGTTACCCAAAGCTACTGCATATTCACAGCCAACCCAAGCCGCAAACTCTTTTTCAAATTCACGACCTTCTTGACCTGTCCAGTAGTTTACTTTATTTGAAAGTACAACCTTGCTTACGGCATCCGCCTCTTCTTGAGTGAACGAAGGCCATGGAGAAAATGATGTATTAAGCACGATATCACCTAATCAGTTTTAATTTTTATGATTTGATAAGCTCATGAGCTGGAGAGCCCACTACAGTTTGATAATTTGGAATATTATTTATAACAGTTGAACCAGCG
>CAJXIT010000381.1 GCA_913054055.1 uncultured Thalassolituus sp. | reverse complement strand
TTGAACACGGGATAATCACCACAAAACGCGGATATTTAATATTAAAATAAGCATAGAACAAAACCCACGTCTTACTTTACACTGCATAGCAATCACAATAAAAACAACCAATGTCTGAAACTGCCATGAAAAAAGCCTTAATCATCACAAGCGTTATTATTCTGTTCATTCCCATTATTAGCTGGGTGGTACCCGCCGTTATCGATGACACAATGAACCCGGTAACACCACACGCACCCTGGCCTGTTAGTGAGCAAGCACAACAACTACATGACTCACTCATCATCGGAGATTGGCATTCAGATTCGTTGTTATGGAATAGAGACTTTTTAAAGGCGCACAGCTATGGGCATGTTGACCTTCCCCGCCTACAGAAGGGCAATGTGGCTTTTCAGGTATTAACCGCTGTCACTAAAACCCCATCTGGCATGAATTACGAAAGTAATGACACCGATGCACATGACAAACTCACCACTTTGATGATCGCTCAAACTTGGCCAATAAAAACCTGGGGCAGCTTATATGAAAGAGCCTTATACCAAGTTGAGCGATTGCAAGATTTAGAACAGCGGGCCCCTAATAAAGTTCGCCACATCAAAACTAAACAAGACATTGATGATGTTATTGACAGCCGTGCCACCGATCAACCCTTAACAGGGTTGTTAATGGGCATGGAAGGGGCACACCCTCTTGAGGGAAAAATTGAAAACCTGCACAAACTGCGCGAAGCCGGTTATCGCTTAGTGGGCCTACAACACTTTTTTGATAATGAGCTGGGAGGTTCATTACACGGGAAAAGCAATTTAGGCCTAACAGAGTTTGGCAAGCAAGTGGTAAAAGAAGCCAGTGCAAATAATATGATCATTGATGTGGCCCACTCCTCTTTACAAACCATTAAAGATGTATTGGCCATCATGGATAACCCAATTGTGCTCAGTCACACGGGGATTCATAACAACTGCCAAACCAAACGCAACATCCCTGGTAAACTCATGCAAGAAATCACCAACATGGGCGGTGTTGTAGGTATCGGTTATTGGGCCGATGTGGTGTGCGACAACACCCCTAAAGGCATTGTAAAAGCCATCAAAGCAGGGGTGGACTTATTAGGGATTAATCATGTGTCATTAGGCAGTGATTATGACGGCACCATTGAATCACAATTCGACACATCTGAATTAGCCGCTTTAACACATGAAATGTTAGTGCAAGGTTTTTCAAAAGATGACATCCAAAAAATCATGGGCGGTAATATGGTTCGTGTAATGAAAGCATCATTAAAATAAAGGTTAGCCCCATGACATTTGTATTTGAAGAAATTGATTACCAAGAAACACCTCGTGGGGCAATTAGCTTACGCAAACGTTCAGAACCTAGACTCAACAATAAGGTTTTGTATGAAGTAAAAATGAATGACGAATTTTTAATGTCTAGCCTATTCTATGATGCCGAAGTGGAACTATCGGTGCTGGGGTTAGACAAGTTCAAAGATCAAAACATTGATGTCATTGTCGGCGGATTGGGATTAGGTTACACCGCAAAGGCCGCATTAGATTTTCCTAATGTGAAATCATTATGCGTTGTGGATGTTATGGAGCCAGTGATCCGATGGCATGAGCAAGGACTGGTGCCACTGGGTAAAGAACTCACCGACGATCGTCGCTGCCGCTTTGCACTTGGAGATTTTTTTGAGTTTGCCACCGCTGACAATATTAACTTTGACGGTTCAAAAGCCAGTACTGAAAATGGCCCAGATAAAGTACATGCGGTGCTACTTGATATTGATCACACACCCAGTTACTGGTTAAACCCAGAGAACAGCCGCTTTTATAATAAAGAAAGACTACTCGCCATGAAGTCAAAAATTCACCCTGGCGGCGTATTTGGTTTATGGTCAGACGAAGCGCCCGATGACACCTTTGTGGCGGTTTTAGAAAGCGCCTTTGAGCGAGTTGAAACCCACATGGTGTACTTCCCGAATCCTTATACCGGAGAAAAATCTTCTAACTCGGTTTACATTGCCCATATTGATTAGGCCATAAATATCATGCTAGGGAATAAAACCAAGTACACAGTGAATACTCCAGAAAATGTTTCTATTACCCCAAGAAACCCAAGCTTTGACTTTAGTGACGTTGAAAAAGTATGGATGAAAGACCCCATCACCAGCCACTTCATGAATGCACTGTCGATTTTTATTCCATTTTCCGAGCGTACTGTCAGTGAGGTTTTACGTAACAATATTAATAACGTTAACCATCCAGAGTTAAAACAGCAAATAAAGGGCATGATCAAACAAGAAGGACGACACGCCGCCATGCATAGACGTTCTAATGAAAAGATCAAACAATGTTATGGCGGGCTGACAGTCATTGAAAACATTCAAAAACGAACAATGAAAATCATTCGAACGCTTTCATCTTCAAAATTTCAGATGTGTATACCGGCATCGTTTGAACATTTCACATCGGCTGTCAGTCGTGAAATATTGCGTAACCAGATCCAATGGACTGGCAAAAAAAACAACACGTCTATCGACTTTGTTTTATGGCACTGCCTTGAAGAGCTGGAGCACCAAGCCATTGGCCGAGATGCCTATTTTGCTTTACATAAGAGTACTCTGCGCTTATACATGTCACAGTTGTTATGGGTTCCATTGAGCATGTTTAGTATTTATGGGACACAGCTGTATTTATTACATAAGGATCGTATTATTTATAGACCTAAAAGCTGGGTGCCTTATTTAAGATTTGTTATTCGAAGCGGTAGATTATTTTTTAAAGGCGGGTTTGATATGTGTCGAACAGGTTACAACCCATGGACTGAATCCGACCAACGTCTTTATCATCAGTCTCTTAGCTCATATCAAAGTCGTACCTTTCCATTACAGAAAGAACATAACTAAAACTTATGTCAGCCTATGCTGGTTCAAGTATTTCCACTGCTTGCACGGTCTCTCTAAAATAGTCAACCTGTCCATCCAGTTCATGACTCACAATTAAACTCTTACCTATCACCTCTTTTGATAATATTCCGTACCAAAACTGCTGAGAGAATGTGGTTATATACCACCCATCTCCCAATGCTTGACTACTCAATGCTAATACATGTGTGCCCTTAGGAAAGACGTCCTGCGCTAAACGCCCTAACAACCCAGCCATTTCCTGTTTTGACTGACACTGCTGCCACTTTGTATCTGCATCATCTTTGTAATGATCAATGGCTAAGTCCACATCCTCAGCGATATATTCGAATAGCCCCATATCCATTTTCTCAAATGCATTAATTACGTTGTGAATAGCAATATTCTCTTTTCTATTAATCATGGAACGCTCCTTTTGTTTGCCCATGAATTCATTTAACATCAACCCATAAAATATAAATAATATTGTTTTT
>CAJXIT010000380.1 GCA_913054055.1 uncultured Thalassolituus sp. | reverse complement strand
GCTGGATTTTACAAAGCGATGGTAGCTACATTAAATCTGAACCCAAAAAAGGAGAAGATCGCATCAGTGCCCAGCAAGCCTTATTGGAAAATTTTACGGTGTCAAAAACCATAAAAGATTAACAAACCATGTTTAAACCCCATAAAAAAACCAGCTAACGCTGGTTTTTTTATGGCTAACTCTGTTCAATTTTACTTATATTTAAGTTCGTAACAAATACCATCTAAATAATTTTTTTCAGCATCCAAATTCATCGCTGTCATTGGGTGCGCTTCTAAATAGCCTTCAGGGAACTCTAAGCTTACCGAAAACTTATTCACTTTTATTTTTGGTAATATCACTGCATCACCATCTGGGCTACGCCCTTGATGAAATAATATCGCCAATCTTAACAATATAATTAAACGGGTAATGACTCTGCGACTGCTTTTAGAAATATCCAAGGCTTCAGATACGATGGCTTTTTTACGCTGATGCTTCACGATTAAGCTAATGGTTTCTTGAACCGATTTACTAAACCCCGGCATATCACAATACTGAATCAAATAAGCGCCGTGCTTATTGAATTGGTTGTGAGCGATAGACAAACCTACTTCGTGCAAATCCGCCGACCAAGTTAACCAATTTTTGAATTCTGGCTCATCCAATTTCCATTTTTCAGCCGAGCTCTGCAGTAATTTCAGCGCAGTATTGCGGACATTCAACGCATGGGCTGTATCCACCACAAAACGTGATTGCATATTTTTTACTGTTTTTTCTCGCACGTCCTCGTGCTTCGCGCGGCCAATCAAATCGTGCAGTGCACCTTCCCTTAAAGCGCCGTCACTGTAACTCATGTTATCAATGGACAACTCTTTAAAGATAGCAATTAATATGGCCACACCAGCCGGCATAACTTTTAATCGCTGATCTTTAATGCCCTGCAATTCTAGTTTATCAATGTGCTTGGATTCTATGATGAGCTTCTTGAGGCGGTTTAATCCCGCACTGTCGATGCCGGCATCGCTTAATCCATAGTTCTGTAATACCCGGGACACCGCTCGGTTAGTACCTGAACTGCCAACGGTATTTTCCCAGCCAATAAAGCGATAGCGCCCTTTAATGACCTGTAACTCTCTGCGCGCAGCCGCAATGGCACGACTAAAATTACTTTCGTTTAACTCACCATCAGAAAAATAGCGATCGGTATAACTGACACAACCCATATGTAGGCTTTCTAATGCCTTAGGTTTAAAGCGTTCACCAATGACAAACTCGGTACTGCCACCGCCAATATCGATCACTAGGCGTTTGCCATCATCGTCCGCTAGGGTATGGGCCACGCCTAAATACACTAAACGCGCTTCTTCGACGCCACTGATCACCTCAATGGGGAAGCCCAAAACTTTGTTGGCTTTTTGAATAAATTCTCGGCTATTGCGAGCGGCACGCAGAGTATTGGTGCCTAGCACGGTTACCTGGTATCGATGCAAATCTCGAATGGGTTCTGCAAATCGTTGCAAGCAATCTAAAGCACGTTGCTGCGCTTCCTCAGAAATGCCTGTTTTACTGGATAGCCCGGCCGCTAATTGCACTTTTTCGCCGCGCTGATCAATGATTTGTATTTGGCCATTTATTAAGCGAGCAATCACCATGTGAAAACTATTTGAGCCTAAATCGATGGCAGCCAGCATGTGCTGGCTTTGTACACTTTCTTCCATAGACATTCTTTTTAGTGAATAAAGCTGAACAGTATTTTCCACGCTGTGACGGAATATGCCAGTAAAACCCCCTTTAAAACCTCAAGACTACCCATATATAGGTGATTCATTGAGATTAATTGGGCTTAAATCCCCAGCAATTCAGCGAATCCTGGTCTTCTGCGCAATTGACCCAAGGTTTCCAAGTGCTATGATTAGCCCCATCAACACTGCTAGTGCAGTGGCATACAAATAGAGAGTAGCGTGAATTATGAGCGATAACATCCTTACCCTAACCGACGATTCTTTTGAAGCTGACGTTTTACAGTCTGATACCCCTGTTTTAGTAGACTACTGGGCTGAGTGGTGTGGTCCTTGTAAAATGATTGCGCCAGTATTAGAAGAGATTGCTGAAGAGTACGAAGGCAAACTTAAAGTGGCTAAGCTAAACATTGATCAAAACGAAGCCACTGCTCCTAAATACGGCGTACGCGGTATTCCGACTCTTATGATCTTCAAAGGCGGCAACGTTGAAGGTACTAAAGTAGGTGCACTATCTAAGTCTCAACTTACCGCCTTTATTGACAGCACTATTTAATCGTTCTGTCACAATAAAAAGCCAGCACCCTTCTGCTGGCTTTTTAGTTTAAAAAATACCCTGTGTTTTGGTTCAAAATGTGGACGATTAAAATAAAAGCGTCTATAGTGACTTTATAACTTGTTTAGCGGCATGCATTTAGCCACTGCAAGAAAAATACAACGTAATAAGTAAGTACCGAGTGTCCCGCTCAAAATTCAATAAAAAATCTCCACACATTCCTTCAATTAAAGTACCTAACTGACCTTTATGAATCTCTCTCAATTAAAGAAAAAATCCGTTCCAGAGCTGCTTGAAATTGCTGAAAGCATGGGCATGGACAACGTCAGCCGTTCTCGCAAACAAGATTTAATTTTCTCAATATTGAAACGCCACGCAAAAAGTGGTGAAGACATCTACGGCGATGGTGTTTTAGAAATCCTTCAAGACGGTTTTGGGTTTCTACGTTCAGCTGAAGGTTCATACCTAGCTGGCCCTGATGATATATATGTTAGCCCTAGTCAGATTCGTCGCTTTAATATGCGCAAAGGGGATTTTCTATCCGGTAAAATCCGCCCACCAAAAGACAGCGAGCGCTATTTTGCTCTGTTAAAAGTAAATGAAGTAAACGGTGAGGCCCCTGAAAAATCAAAAAGTAAGATTTTATTTGAAAACCTTACTCCGCTTTTCCCAACAGAACGCTTTATTCTTGAGCAAGGCAACGGCTCTACCGAAGATTTAAGCAGCCGTGTTATGGATTTAATTGCCCCAATCGGTAAAGGCCAGCGCGGCCTGATTGTCGCACCGCCTAAAGCGGGTAAAACCATGCTACTTCAAACCATCGCACAGTCTATTACTCGTAATGCTCCTGACAGTGACCTGATTGTTCTGTTGATTGATGAACGTCCAGAAGAAGTAACCGAAATGAAGCGTAGCGTACGCGGTGAAGTGGTTGCCTCTACCTTTGATGAGCCGCCAGCCCGTCACGTACAAGTAGCTGAAATGGTCATCGAAAAAGCAAAACGCTTGGTTGAACATAAGCGTGACGTTGTGATTTTATTAGACTCGGTAACCCGCTTGGCCCGTGCCTACAACACAGTTATTCCTTCATCCGGTAAAGTACTAACCGGTGGTGTGGATGCTCACG
>CAJXIT010000379.1 GCA_913054055.1 uncultured Thalassolituus sp. | reverse complement strand
GAAGCGGATATTGTGGTGATTCCTAGCTGGCCCAACACGCTACCAGAGCCAAGCAGACTGCTGATAGAAAAACTCCAGGCAGCTTATCAACGAAATGCCATCATTGTGGGTCTATGTCTTGGTGTGTATGTCGTTGCCAAAACTGGCTTACTTGATGGAAAGAGAGCCACTACACATTGGGGGTTTAAAGATGTTTTCCAAAAAACCTTCTCTAATATCACCATGGATTGCGAGCATCTATTTATTGAACAGGGGAAAGTACTGACTTCTGCTGGAACGGCCGCATCGCTAGATTGCTGCTTGCACTTAGTTCGGAAACTGTGTGGCAATGAAACCGCCTCGCATATTGCACGTTCAATGGTAACAGCGCCATTTCGCAGCGGTGGACAGCAGCAATACATTCCAAGCCCAATACAAAATAAGCCTCAAGCATCAACAAGTTTTGGCTATGTACTTGATGATGTTATTCAGAATTTATCGCAAAAATACGATTTGGATACCCTTGCCGACCGTTGTGCCATGAGCAGGCGAACATTCACTCGGCAATTTAAAGCATCATATGGGTGTACATTCGGTGAGTGGTTGTTGAACCATCGATTGGAGTGTACTCAGCAATTACTCGAATCCACGGACTACTCAATAGCCACCATAGCCGAACTGTCCGGAATTGGTTCTGAAAGCTTACTGCGCAAACATTTTAAGAAGAGCTTTAATGTTTCTCCATCAGAATGGAGGCGGACATTCAAAGGTGATTCGTAGGGTATGACCAAATAAACGAGTGTAGCCAGCACCTTGAACCTATCATGTAGCACTCCTACAATTCTCGATACCTCAACCGGCTCTCCCCGCATCTTGTCTAATTTGTCTAGGTGAGTGACCGGTCCACTTTCTAAACGCTCGGCTAAAAGCACTGGAATCAGAAAAACCCAGTTCGTGGGCAATAAGAGTGATATTAGCCTCGTTACGATTGAGCATGGTAAGGCTGAGTTCAAGGCGATATTTATCAAACAAACGTCGGAAGTTAATGCCTTCTTGCTGCAATTTTCGATTCAATGTCCTTGTGCTGCCGTCTATGGGTATAGATTAAATAAGAAGAGACTTAGCTGCAGTGCAAATACAGTCAATATCTATACAAATTACGCCAGTTTGATATGCACACTTAATATGGGGAGCGTTAAATTTATAATTGTTGGTCACCATTCCAAAATGAAATGATGGATTTATCCCATCATATTGCAATATTTCGTTTTCAATTTGCATGTCATGATGATCTCGTTTCCAATAATGAGGCCAACCATAATGAACAAAAAATCTATTTCTCTTGCGATCATCTCAACTCTTTCTTTCGGCGTAGTGACTGCTGCTGAGGCATGTACTCGAATTCTATGGGACACGGAAAGCAACGGAACTTTTGTGACTCGTACTCTAGATTGGTCTGAACAAACTCATCCACATTTGGTCAATATCCCTAAAGAAAGTACTTATGCTACGCACCTAGATCGCCAGTATCAGACTATTTCAAAATTTGATGTCACAGGGATTACCACTTACGGTGTCATCACTGATGGCGTAAACAACGCAGGGCTAAGCGGAAATGTTTTGTATGATCGAGGAATGGAAACTCAAGACATTACCAATGATGGTGAGATCGGTGCATTAAACTACCTCAAGCACCTATTATCACAGTTCTCAACGGTTGAAGAAGCCGTTGAATTTATCAAACACACTCCTGCAACTACAGAATTTGTCCCAGGTGTTCCGGTTCGTATTGCCTTGCATATCAGCTTGCAGGACATCACTGGAGACTCAGCCATCATCGAGTTTCGTTCTGAAGGGCCACAGATTTGGCATGGATCTGAATATGCGATTATGACTAATCAACCAGACTATAGTCAGCACCTTGCTAATGTTGAACGATCTAAGCGTGGTTGGGGAGAGCTAGATCAGCAGTTCTCGCAAACCAACTTAGGAACAGGAGGAAATGCTAACCCTGAAGATCGATTTATTCATTCAACGTATTTCTTAGGTCACTTGAAAGAGCCAACAAGTGTTATCAATGGGTTGATAAAGCTAGATTCAACTACGTACAAAATTCCCCACGATGCGCCTAATGTATCTATAGATGGAGTCATGGCTGGGTATGCGACCGAGTATGCCGTCAATTACCACTTACAATCTGGTGAAACCTTAATCCGCTATCAATGGGGCGATGACTACACACAGCTTCAATACAATATTCAAGAAATCCAAAGCTCAGGCAAAGAGATTGAATTTGAGCTTGTACAGCCAGGGTTAATCGGAAATATTACTGAGAAAATCATACATTCAGGTCAATAGCCGTAAAAGAGAGCATTACTCACAACTATACGTAGGCATAATAATGACATAACAGCAGCGATGAGTGGCAGAGTTACCTGCTCCTCATCGCTACACTTGTTACTTATTCTTTAACTAAAGGTACTTCCTAGAATACGAGCGAATTACGTCTAATAAACCCGAATAAACATTAGTACTTTCAAAGCTCACTGGATAGAAGAACGATAATCCAAATTTAGCCGAATGGTTCAACAGTTCTTTAATCTCAATTCTACGTATCTTCTTTGTGGCCACCAGCTCAGCTGCTAAGCTATTGGGTAGCAATGCCCAACCATTTTTCTTCACAAGCTCTAAAAGCATATCGTTATTACTGACTGTCCGAAAGTAAGGTGAAATGCCTAGCCATTCGGGCATGGTTTTAGTGTGATTTTCACTTATATATTGGGTTTCTAGCTGTAAATCTTCAAGCTGTACCAGAGGAATTTGAAACAAGGGGCTATCCACTCTTGCATAAGCAGAAAAATCACCGTCTCCTAGCTTAATCGCCGTTATGGGATATTCCGAAATATTTTCCATCCGGTGCTGCATGATGGCAACTTTATTATGGCCAGTCACTATGTCTGAAAAAACTTCATCTCGGTTCCGATGTAACCAATTAATGATCAAGTTTGGGTGCTCTTTCAATACATAAGATTCAATTTCAACCACAAGGTCATTCGGCATTAAGGTGTCATGATAAAAGTCCAAATGGACAAGCTCTTGTTGGTAAGCTTCCAGCATATGTAAGTTCAAACGGTCACTATTCTGCACAAGCAATTTTGACTGCTTATAAATCGAATTTGCAAACTCCGTAGGCACCGCCTTTTTTCCTTCAATCGTAAATAATCCGACTCGATAACTGTCTTCGAGCGCTTTAACTTGCTCACGAATCGTTGTTCTATCTTTTCCTAGCAAACGGGCAGCATTGCTGTAGCTATGTTCCTCATAAGTTGTACAAAAAGATTTCAAATGTTCATAGGAAAACATATTTATCACTCACTTAATTATTTGAGCTCAGGTTTATCGAGCTTAAATTTTACCGGACATAGTCTGCCGCGATCCTAGTTTACGCCCG
>CAJXIT010000378.1 GCA_913054055.1 uncultured Thalassolituus sp. | reverse complement strand
AAGGGTATGGATGACTTGGATTTCATTTTAGAAGCGGGTCCAGCGCTGCATTACTACTTTTTAGGGGATCGCACACAAGACAATGCGCTATTTATGGAATTCCCGGTCCGTTTGGCTATGAGTACAGATTTCACAGGTGCTGGCTACGAAGGGTATACCTTTAACCCTAGATTAGTGTGGCGTAGGGGGTACTTGATAGATGGGTATGAATTACGGCCACAGGTTTCTTTGGGGTTACGATCAGCTGATGCTAAATACCATGATTACTTTTATGGGGTAGAACAGACATTTGTGACACCTGATCGCAGCGAATATTCAGGGGCGTCTGGGTATGGAGGGATTCAGTTTAACTACAGTACCGCTGTGTTGTGGGAAAATTGGTTGGCAGCAGGTTTTATGCGGTATGTGAACGCAAAAGGGGCAGCGTTTGAAGACAGTTCCCTGTTCAAGCAAGATGAAAACTGGGTGTTTGGCTTCGCCGTGGCCTATTTATTTGCAGATGAATAACAGATTGATTTCATAATTAATGCATATAATTGTGATTAAACTGATTGGTGTCAGTTTGGGACAGGGTTGGCCATCTTAGTCTGGGTTCCTTGATTGATTCAGTGTACACTTGTTCGCCTTATTCAGGTGTGCCTGATGGGTTTATAATTAGATTGTTTGATAGATAGAGTGATATGAAAATAGCGTTAAGCCTATTAATGGCAGTATTTCTTTCTTTTACAGTGGCTGAACAGGCTGAAGCGAAGCGTTTCGGCAGTGGTGGTTTTGGTAAAGCCTTTAAAGTCAGCCCTTTTAAAAAGGCGGCACCTCAAAAAGCGGCTCCAAGCAAAGATTCGTCAAACTTAGCCGGTAATAAAGCGGCTAGCCGTAAGCAAGGTATGGGCGGTTTAATGGGAGGCCTGTTGGCTGGTGGAATGTTTGCTTACCTTTTAGGCAGTGGTGCGTTTGAAGGGATCCAGTTTATGGACATCCTTTTGTTTGCACTGATCGGTTTTGTATTGTTTAAATTGTTTGCTGGTCGAAAAATGGCCACCGCACATGGCCCAAATGCACACCAAGGAGCCGGGCAATCTCAACAGTTTTTCCAAGGACAAAATATGGCGTCTCAATCCGTTAATGAGATACCTATGGAATTACCAGCAGACTTAGACGTATCGGGTTTCACTCAGCGTGCCGTTGATCATTATAAACTGGTGCATAAAGCTTGGGATCAAGGGGATATGAGCATTGTGCAAGAGTATTTACATGAGGGCTTGTTTGACCAACTTAAACAGCAAAGAGCCGAGTACTCAGACACCCTAAATAATCAGATATTGGATTTAAATGCAGAGTTGGTGCGATCAGAGGCAACAACCAAAGGGCATATTGTTAGCGTGTTGTTCCGTGGGCGTATGAAAGATTTAACAAGTAATCAAGAGCAGGGCATTTATGATGTTTGGCACCTTGAGCAAGAGAATAATGGTCCTTGGTTAATTATTGGCATTGAAGCTGAATAACCCATGGCTAAAGCTGGTAACGTAAAAGCGTTTGCTAGAGTAAAGAATAAGTAAATAAGGTATTAATGAGTTTATGAATATTCCTGATTTTTTAGTGAACGGTGTGCTGGATTTGAGTGCATGGCAGGTGGTTTTATACACCTTAGTCATGACACAAATTTCTATTATGTGTATTACGGTTTATTTACACCGCGCCATGGCCCATAGAGCCATGGATGTGCACCCAGCGCTTGCGCACTTTTTTAGATTTTGGTGCTGGTTCACCATGGCTACGATTACCAAAGAGTGGATATCGGTGCATCGAAAACACCATGCTAAATGTGAAACAGACGAAGACCCTCACTCACCCGTTAAAAAAGGTTTAAAAACCGTACTGACATCCGGTGCTGAATTATACCAAGCAGAAATCTCTAACGAAGAAACGCTAAAGCGCTACGGTAAAGGTACTCCTGAAACTTGGGTGGATGTGAATATTTATGAAAAGCATAAAAATCTAGGTGTCGCGATTTTAGGTTTTATGAATATCCTACTATTGGGGCCTATTGGCATCACTGTATGGGCCATTCAAATGCTATGGCAGCCTGTGCACGCCGCAGGCATCATTAATGGTATTGGTCATGCGTTCGGCTACCGTAACTTTGAATGTGCCGATGCTTCAAGAAATATTACGCCTTTGGCTATTTGGATCGGTGGTGAAGAGCTGCATAATAATCACCATACCTATCCAAATTCAGCCAAACTATCGGTTAAGCCTTGGGAGTTTGATATTGGCTGGGGCTACATCACATTATTCAAAGCGTTAGGTTTGGTAAAAAATATTCGTCAAGGCCCGGTGGTACATGTGGATGCAACTAAAACCGAGCTGGATCTTGATGCGGCGATGGCGGCAGCCAATAATCGTTTTCAGATTATGGCTAAGTTTTATCAGACGGTAATCAAGCCAGTTGTTAATGAGAAAAAATCAGAAGCCAATGAAAAATTGGCGCCTGTTTTAAAGCGAGCTAAAAAAATATTAAAACGCGATGATAACTTAATGACAGACCAATACCGTAATCAGTTAGCTGAGCTAATTGAATACGATGAAATGGTTGAAAAAGTGTATCAAATGAAACAAGACTTAATGTTAGTTTGGAAAAAGCGTTCTGCCAGTCGTGATGAATTGTTAAATGCCATGCAGGCTTGGTGTAAAGAAGCAGAGGCCAGTGGCATTAGAGCCCTTGAAGAGTTCTCACAAAGTTTAAAACAGTACAGCACTAAGTTAGCTTAATAGCTTACTGATAGGTTGAGATAAAAGGGAGCTTAAGCTCCCTTTTTTTATCTGGTTAAAACGTTTACTGGGTTATTCAGCGGCCTTTCTCATTCCTTTTAGCTTTTCTGCATCCCCTAAACCACCAATATTTTTCACTTGGTTATAACCGAGTTTTTTCAGCATGGTTAGGGCTTTACCCGCGCGATTACCGCTTCGGCAATATACTAAAATTTCATCGTCTTTATTTGGCAGCAGTATACTGGCTTGTTCTGCAACCTGGAAATGAGGTAAATGCACAGCACCGTCTATGTGACCCGTATTAAATTCGGAGGTTGACCTAACATCTAGCCATATGGTGTCAGCCAGTACGAAGGGGGCACAGAATGTGAGTAGCGTCGAGCAAAGCAATGTTTTAAGTTTCATGGTCATTGTCCTATGGATTTTCACAAATATTAGCTTTTACTAATTTAAAGTCAAGCAGTTAGGGTATGAAGGGTGTTTAGTGTTTGCAGTTTAACGGCGACTTTTTGAGAGTGAAAAGCTCAGTTGGAGGGAGCCTGCTCGCGACCAAATTTAGTTGATCGCTAGAAGGTTAGCTAACAATTAAAAGGGCACCAGCTTGCTCAAAAGGGAAATGGATAAATAGAGATCATATATGTTACAGCAAACACGGAATGCATTTTTGGGTAACTGGCTACAACA
>CAJXIT010000377.1 GCA_913054055.1 uncultured Thalassolituus sp. | reverse complement strand
ATCATCATTGTGTGCCACTTGCTCGTGATTAGGTTTGGCATCAGCTGAAGATAATGCTGGTGAAGGCAATAGAAAACGAAAGATAGGAATAGCAATGCTCACCATAAATAGCATATACGTGGCACCTAATAAGGTGTCAAAACTATGAAATAACAAATACAAATCATTGCTGATATCTAACCCGCTTTTGATAGCCGCTAGATTAGGCGTTCCCCCGGTGTATACCCCAACGGACATGGCGGCAAGATGACTGCTTTCCATTGGGTTGTCATCGGCATATAGAAAAAAGAAAGTGGTGGCCACGGTCACAACAGAGGTGGTGGCAAACAACAAACTTAACATGGCTTTGCCTGCCATTTTTGACCACTGTTTGATGTTTAATGTAAACAGCAGCATGGGTAAGGCCAGTGCAATGCTGACTTCAGAGAGCGTGGTTTGTACATTGCCCACAGAGTCTGGAATGAATCCGGTATTGCCAAGTATCATACCGATGGCATAACAAAGAATGATCCCACCGAGTTTGTTTGCCCAGCTATGTTTTTCCATCAGCCATAACAAGGCCGCAGGGAGCAGTAAAAATAGCAGTGTAAACAAGATAGGCATCACGAGTGATTCCACGGTTAGGTTTAGTGTTCTATAAGAACACGAAGCGCACCATCAGAGTATGTTTAAAAAAGACAAAAGGTGTGATTAACGGTCACTATGACGCATTAAGTATAGTAGGGGAGAAGCAGAGCGAGGGGAGGTGTTTGATTTAATGTGTCATGAGAGCAAAAAAAAGCCCACTATTGAGTGGGCTTTATTGAGATTGAACGGATCTTAAATTAGATCAGTTCAATGGCCATGGCCGTGGCTTCACCACCACCAATACAAAGTGCCGCAACACCTTTCGATTTCCCTTTAACTTTAAGGGCGTTCATAAGTGTCACGATCAAGCGAGAACCAGTAGACCCCACTGGGTGGCCTTGAGCACATGCACCACCAAAGATATTCACTGTTTCAGGGTCCAGTCCTAGATCGATGATTGGCATCATAGCAACCATGGCGAATGCTTCGTTGATTTCAAAAAGATCAACATCGTCTTTGGTCCAGCCTGTTTTAGTGAATAGGTTTTCAATGGCGCCAACCGGTGCAATTGTGAATTCACTTGGGTGCTGAGACTGAGTGGCGTGGCCTACGATGCGAGCCATTGGCTTAAGGCCACGGGCTTCCGCTTCGCTTTCGCGCATTAATAGTAAGGCAGAAGCACCGTCAGAGATGGAAGAGGCGTTTGCTGCGGTAATGGTACCGTCTTTTGCGAATGCAGGGCGTAAAGATGGGATCTTCTCGATATTAGCGTTGAAAGGCTGTTCATCGTCAGTTACCACAGTCTCGCCGCGACGGGTTTTTACTGTTACCGGTACGATTTCATCTTTTAGCTGGCCAGCTTCGATGGCGGCTTTGGCGCGTGTTAAAGACTGGATCGCGTAGTTATCCATATCTTCACGAGTGTAGCCTTTTTGAGTGGCCACTTCTTGTGCGAAAGAACCCATCAAACGACCAGTTTCTGCATCTTCTAAACCGTCTAGGAACATGTGGTCCATGGCTTGGTCGCCGTGACCCATGCGGTAGCCTTTACGGGCGTTTGGCAAGATGTATGGTGCATTGGTCATGCTTTCCATGCCACCTGCAATCATAACGTCGTTCGTGCCGGCTTTGATTAGATCGTGAGCAAACATAGTGGCTTTCATGCCTGAGCCACACAATTTGTTAATGGTGGTCGCACCAGTGGTATCCGGTAGACCCGCTTGACGCATAGCTTGGCGAGCAGGGCCTTGTTTAAGGCCAGCGGGTAGTACGTTACCCATGATAACTTCTTGAACGTCTTTTGCTTCGATACCAGCACGCTCAACCGCTTCTTTAATCACAATGGCACCTAATTCAGGGGCTGTCACGGCAGCTAGGCTACCTTGAAAACCACCCATAGGGGTACGAACACCGCTTACAATAACAACATTATCTTGCTTAGACATATTAGGCCTTCTCTTTATGAAATTGGGCTAGGCACTCAATTAAGTGAGCCAACCTGTATTTGAATGAGGGGTTGGAAAAATAAGGTCAGGGAGTGTATCAAAACATCCATGCCTGAACCAATATCCAAAACGGACTATTCCAATGGCATTAGGTCTAAAGGCTTATGTAACCTATTTGTATATCAAGCGGAACAATGCTGGTTGAATAAGCTAAGAGTAGGCACGAAAGTCATAAAAAAGAAGGCTAGTAGTTGAACTTCTAACGGTGAAATGTTCTTATTTGCGCCATAAAAAAACACCGATCCCAACAATAACAAAATCAGGGGCGAATCTTGTTTTCTGCAGAAGATTCAGTGGTGAAGTCACTGGCACAACATAGTGTGCGAGTGCTCGCTATGAAGTTACAGTTCCCACTTACAACGCCTTACCATGTGAAGCGTGATTCTGTGTTGAATGCAATTCAGAATGCCCATAGTCGTACCCGTATTTTTCTATTTGAAGCGGCAGCGGGTTATGGCAAATCTGTGTGCTTAAGCCAATATATCCAACAAAGAATTCAGGCGTTTGAATGCGCTGCCTGGGTAACCCTTGACCCAAAAGAAAATGACTCGCTTAGGTTTGTCACCTATATGGTCTGTGCATTAAATGCTGCAACGCCTAAATTGGGTTTAAATGCCTTAACCAAAATTGAGCAAGGGGAAAAAGCCGAGTCTGTTTTCCATTCTTTAATGGATGATATTAAAGCGTTTGAATTGCCGGTTCACCTTGCGTTGGATGATGTTCATCACCTGATTCATGATGAAGCATTGGATATATTGAATGAACTCATTCAATACGCACCCGATAATTTTCGTTTATACCTGACTTCACGCACTCGGCCGGCTATGCCGTTAGCTCGGCTCATCTCTCAGAATGTGGTGAAAGTATTTGATGAGCATCAATTACGTTTTTCTTTAGCGGAAACCACTGATTGGCTTGGGCGTCAGTTTGATCAAACTTTCAGTGAGTTACAGGTTCAAGCTTTTTACGATCTATCAAATGGATGGCAAACCGGTTTAGAGTTGTTGAAAAACCTTTACCAGCAAAATAGCGTGATAGAAGTGGAGGGAGATGAATCACTATTGTGTGATTACATTCAACAGGAGTGGCTGATTTCTCTGTCAGAAAGCGAACGGCAGTTATGTGAACACATTTCTATTTTAGGCTCGGCCAATAGTCGATACCTCGAAGCGGTATTTGACCATGAAGGCGTTAAGCAAACCCTTGAAAATTTGTATGAAAAGCATGCCTTCTTATTAAGGGATGAAAAGAAGAGCAGCTGGTATGCCATGCATCCAATGTTTGCGCGCTATTTATTAAATGGCCAAGATTTGGGGCAAGCAAAAGAGATGTACCGTACCGCCTGTGAATGGTTATTTGAACAAGGTTTTAATATTGCAGCCGTGGAGATCGGAAGAGCACACGTCTGAACTCCA
>CAJXIT010000376.1 GCA_913054055.1 uncultured Thalassolituus sp. | reverse complement strand
GCCAGAGCTCATATAATGAATGATCACGTGTCTGATCCGTTAGAGGCTTATAGGACGGTGAATACAAAAAGCACGCTATTGCTAGCTAAGCAAGCGGTTGAAGCTGGTGTTAAGCGCTTTATCTTCATCAGTACAGTCAAAGTTAATGGCGAATCTACAACGGGTAGCAGGCCTTATTTAGCTGAAGATGATCCTATGCCAAGTGATCCTTATGGTGTATCGAAAGCCGAGGGTGAAGTCGGTTTGCAGAAAATATCTGAGGAAACTGGATTAGAGGTTGTTATTATTCGGCCTCCATTGGTTTATGGTGGTGGTGTGAAGGCTAATTTTTTAAATTTATTGAAGCTTTCAAAAACGGGTTTACCACTTCCGTTTGGTTCGATTAATAATAAAAGAAGTATGATTTACCTTGGGAATTTAGTTGATTTTATATTAAAAGCAATTGAACATCCTAATGCGGCTAATCAGACCTTTCTTGTTTCTGATACGCAAGATTTATCGCTTTCTGAATTGTTGTTTATGATTAGGTCAGCATTAGGTAGATCTTCACGATTAATTCCTGTTCCATCATTTTTATTTCGCTTTATTGGCGCTGTTTTACGCAAGAAAGATTTAGTTGATCGTTTGATAGGTGATCTACAGGTCGATTCAAATAAGGCGATAAAGCTATTAAATTGGACACCACCATTTACGGTTGAACAGGGTGTTCAAATAACAGTAGATGATTTTTTAAAGAGGAAAATTTAATATGATTCGTTCGTTAGACGTTCTATTTTCACTGCTGGGTTTGGTTTTTGGTTTTCCGGTTCTTTTGATTATTTATTTAATAGGGTTGTTTGATACAGGTTCGCCTGTTTTTAAGCAGGAGCGTGTCGGCCGTAATCAAATGCCATTTACGTTAGTTAAGTTTAGAACCATGTCTGTTGATACCGCTTCTGTAGCTAGCCATTTAGCCAGTACGGCGTCTATTACTAAGCTTGGTGGTTTTTTACGTAAAACCAAATTAGATGAACTGCCTCAGCTTTGGAATGTGTTGAAAGGGGAGATGAGTTTGGTTGGGCCACGACCAGGTTTGTTTAACCAAGCAGAGTTAACTCAAGCGCGTGATGCTAAGGGGGTGTTTGTTGTTCGCCCGGGTATTACTGGTTTGGCACAGGTAAATGATATTGATATGTCAACGCCTGAGTTGTTAGCTAAAACAGATGCGCAAATGATTGAAGAAATGAATATTAAGAATTATTTTAAATTTATTCTTCAGACGGTTTTAGGTGCCGGTACTGGGGATCGGGTTAAGAATTGATATGAAGGTCGCCAGCAGGCTGTCTCCTACAGAAATTTGAAATGGCGCTATTTAGCGCCATTTTTTATGGTTTCATTTAATACCCAGTCAGGGTTTTTACTTTCGTGGGTGAAAGCGGCTGGTGCTTCTAATAATAAATTTATAACATCTTCTACTTTAAATTCATGACAGGCGCGATCTAGACGATTTAGCAGGTTGTGGGTTTCAGGCCAAGTTAGATGTACTTCATTGGCGGTCATGATCCTGGGGTGTTCACTGCCTTCTACATTGTCGCCGATTAATAGTTCTTCATAGAGCTTTTCACCAGGACGGAGGCCTGTGAACTTAATTTCAATATCGCCATTTGGCTCGCTTTCTGTTTTTTCAGTTAGCCCGGATAAACGAATCATCTTTTGGGCAAGGCTAGTGATCTTTACTGGCTCACCCATGTCTAAGACAAATACGTCGCCACCCTTTCCCATAGCGCCAGCTTGGATGACTAGCTGGCTAGCTTCGGGAATCGTCATAAAGTAACGAATAATGTCCGGATGGGTAACAGTGATAGGGCCGCTGTTTTTTATTTGTTCCCGAAATAGAGGCACAACCGAGCCTGAGCTTCCCAGTACATTGCCAAAGCGCACCATGCAAAATAGGGTTTCTGATTGGCGTTTTGATAGTGCTTGTAATATCAATTCGGCTAAGCGCTTGCTGGCTCCCATTACGTTAGTGGGGCGCACGGCTTTATCTGTACTGATTAAAACAAAGCGCTCTATCCCGGCTTTTATTGCAGCTTCGGCACAATACCAAGTACCAAATACATTGTTGCGAACACCTTCTACAACGTTGTGTTCCACCATAGGGACGTGTTTATAGGCCGCAGCATGATAAATGGTTTGTACGCCAAACGTTTTGAAGATGGTTTCTAAGCGGTTTTCTTTTTGAACAGACCCTAAGATAGAAATGATTTCAACTTGGCAGTTATCGTGTGATTGGCAATAGTTTTGTAGTTCTTGCTCTATGGTATACAAACTGAACTCATTAAGCTCTAAGAGGATCAGTTTTGTGGGTTGTTGCTTGATTATTTGGCGGCATAACTCTGAACCAATGCTTCCGCCAGCCCCTGTGACTAACACCACTTTATCCTTTATATTACTGGTGAGTAATTCAGAGTTTGGGGCGACACAGTCGCGCCCTAATAAGTCTTCAATTTCTACTTCTTTCACTTCTTCAATTTTTGCCTTGCCGCTTACGATGTCTTGAACGGCTGGTGTGGTAAGAATCTCGGAGCCATTTCCCGACAAATTTTCAATAAGTTGTTTTCTTTTTGAAGTGCTGGTGTTGCCCATGCGCTAATAATATTTTTGATATGTTGTTTTCTTGGCTGAGGGTTAAAAATTCAGTTGCCGGTAAAACTTTAAGGCCTTGGATGATGGTTTTTTGCTTTTTGTAATTGTCATCAATAAAGGCAATAGGGCGATATTTGTCATTATTCGAAAGTGCATTTAGTAATGCGATACCCTGATTCCCTGCTCCGTAAATAACCACTGCTTCTTTTGTTAAACTATTGTTTAATTGAGCAACGATGCTTCGAATGAATAGTCTTGGTAGGCCCAATAGCGTAAATGCGGTAAACCAGTAAATAATGATACTTGAGCGAGGGAGGTTTGATTGTAAAACAAAAGAGCTTGTTGCTAATATTAATGCTGACAGGGTAATTCCCATTGCTAGGGTACCGTATGCTTTGGAAGCCATGTATCGTACAACAGCCCTATATAAGCCTAACCTTGTAAACACAAGCAGTGTTAAAGCAGTTGTGGCGACTATAGTTGATATAACTTCTTGGTTGGCGTGAAGTGTAACTTCACCATGTCTTAAAGCTAGTGCTGCATAGACTGCTAATGGGATGGTTGTTGCGTCATATACGACAGTAATTAGGCGTTTTATTGGGCGAGGTGCGGATAGCAGGTATTGCAGCATTAGATGTTTCTCAAATCCGTGTAGAAAGTAGTATAGTCTAGATAGTAGATTAATTGAGTGACTTTTCTCCATTTTCTTTGCTTGGGTGGAGGGCTAACCTTCAATAGATTATTGATTTTTAAGGGGAAGTCAAACTCTAAAGTACTTAAGCAAAAGAGTTGTTATAGGCAGCTTAGCTATTATCTTGTTATTTGGTTATATAAAATGCATTTATGATGCTGTGCTTTTCATTAAATTGT
>CAJXIT010000375.1 GCA_913054055.1 uncultured Thalassolituus sp. | reverse complement strand
ATCCTGTAAATATAAAATAAACCCCGAGAGTATGAATGCAATTGCAATTACTTGCGGAAAGTTATAATGAATAGCGTTTCGACTCTATAACTAAATAACGGGGCATCAAGCCCCGTTTTATATTCTTACTTTATAAAAGAACCTCATTCTATCCCTACGGCCACCTTTCATCTTGTATTCCCCAGTAAATCATATTAAAACTACGACAACTGTCTCTGTTGATGCTTACTGCAGGTAAGTGTCACTTTATCGTGTATAACAAAAATAAGAATACGTTATGTCTATCGAATCAAGGCCCCCTGAAATAGTGGGCCCCTTTACCCAATTACAGCAAACCGTGCTGAATTTCGATTGGTCCAGTTTGGCGGCACACTTGCCAAGGGATTTATATTGGGATGTATTGCTGCTGACGCTTGTCATTGCGGTTTTTATTTGGTTTAAGCGCAAGGGCGAAGGGTCAAAAGGGGCGGATGGTCGTGCCAGAAAAGCCGAGCTGTTTCAATTTTTATTACCCAAGGACATTTACACCCATCAATCGGCCAAGGTGGATGTGTGCTTATGGGTGACTGAGCGTTTATTGCATCCGTTTTTGGCAGTGGGGTTTTTGGCCACGGTGGCGCCGGCCACTGAGCAGGCCATGATATCCATGATGCAGTTTATATTTGGTGATGGCCCAAATATAGAAGTGAACTTGGCTTGGATGCTGTTATACAGTTTGTTTGCGTTTTTATGTTTTGATTTTGTGTTTTTTCTGACCCATTACATTATGCATAAAGTGCCGGCATTGTGGGCCATTCATAAAGTGCATCACTCGGCAGAAGTTTTAACTCCGTTAACCCGTTATCGGGAACATTTTACGGCGGTGCCCATTTGGGCGGCAGGTGGTGCGTTTAGCCATGCCTTTGCGGCGGGAATTTTTGCTTATTTATTTAATGGCAATATTACCGAGGTAACGGTAATGAATGTTGGCATATTTGCCTTGATCATTGGCATTACCGGATCGTTCCGTCATTATCATGTGCAGTTCCATTATCCTAAGTGGTTATCAAAATGGGTGCACAGCCCAGTGATGCATCATGTGCATCACAGCTATTTGGAAAAACATTGGGACATGAATTTTGCGGCGTTTACCAGTAGTTGGGATCGCTTGTTTGGCACCTTGTATATACCAGAAAAAGACGAGTACACCCCTTGGGGATTGCCGCCCGAAAAGCAGATTGAGCACAGCAGTTACTGGCATAACATGATTGGGCCATTTAGAGACTGGTATCGCTTGGCAAAAGCAAAATTTGAAAGCACTGATGTCGACGTCACTGTGATTGAGAAAAAATAAGCAGAAGAAGTGAGAGCGTTTAGGAAAAGATAAAACACAGTGCCCATTTGGCACTGTGTTTTTTATGGATTAGTAGTTTTTAATTTCAAACTGATCGTCAGAAGGGTCGGCAGTATAGCGACCTTCTACTTGATCCCATTCGTAATCATCGCCCATCATGACTTTAATGCGGTAATCAGACGTGGCAGCGCTGGCGGCGTCGTAACCGGTTTCTGAGCGGCGTCCCCACCAGTTAATGGTGACTTCTTCAGGGGCAGCAGATGCCATAGACATGAAGTAAAACTTACGGGCATGGATGTGTTTATTCACAATATCCGTTGAGCTTAGGTACCAAAAACGGTTGTTGATCAGGGCCACGTCTTTTTCTAGATTGGTGTTTTGATCGCCAATCCAAAAGTCAAAAATGCCGGATGTTTTATACCAGGTCACCGCAATGTCTTGATCTGAGATCATGTCGTTGATGTAAGTGCGAACACGTTCGCCGGTCCAGTCGCCGTTTAAAAAGCTTTTGCCGTCTTGTGACCAGAATGGGTCCAGTAGGTCCACTCGGCCTGGCATAAGGTCGCTTGAAACTGAGCCGTTATTCACGCCATCATTAATCTGCTTTGCTACAAACACAGCCAGTTGGTTGCCTAATGAGTGGCCTGCAAAACGAATGTTGCCCGAGCTGTTGCCATCTAACGCGGCTGTAATATGGTCAAACGCCAGCTCGCCAATGGATTGGGTTGGGGCTTGTGCGGTGCTGTAGCTGCCATCGTCTAAACGGTAGCGCATGCCTTGCTCACCTTGGGTGCTCCACATTTTTGATTCAGCGTCTTTTACTTCGCTTTCATCTGCAAACTGGCCCCAGTGGTAGATGCCCACGTTCCAGCCTTTGTCTTTCCATGATTCGGCGGTGTTGGCATTTACTTCATCAAAAAAGAAGTCTTCTTTGCTGTAGCCGTCTTCAGCCATGCCACTCTGCCAGCCATGAAAGTAGATGACGGTGGGTTTGCCTGAATCGTAATAGTCGGCGTCATTTAGGATCACATTTCCGTCATGATCTACGCCTTTGATTTGGGTTTCGGTGCCATTTGAATCGATATCAACCCAGTGAAGGCCAAAGTCTAAGTACTCTTCGCCAGCGGCGTGTACTTGGCCTGAAACTGAGAGGGCTAGGCTCAGTGCCAATGAACACAGCGGGGCTTTATTGATGATGGTTTTCAGTTGCATGATTGCCTCATTTTAGAGTTTTTATGATGAGTATGCTGAATCAAGTTTCCTGTTTTTATTAGCTTTTACCTCCTTAGTAAAGCCGATGCCTTTACGACGCAATAAGGCAGCGTACAAACTAACGGTTACTGCCATTAAAGCTATGATAAAGCAGGTCAAAACAGGTTAAAGCGCCTTGAACCTCAATGTTCATGGGGCCTAGCCGTTGGGGGAGGAGGCGTGGGTTTTATATGGATTAGCCATGTAAACCCCTTTACACTCAGGGGATCAATGAAAAGATTAAGGATGTCATCATGTATACATTGTATGAATTTGCCACATCAGGTAACTGTTACAAACTAAGATTGACCATGAGTTTACTGGGCATAGAGTATTCACGAAAACAAATCGACATCACCAAGGGGGAATCACGCACCCCTGAGTTTCTAAGGATTAACCCCAATGGCCGAGTGCCGGTTTTAGAAACCCCTGATCATAGATACTTGCCAGAATCTAATGCTGCTTTGTGGTATCTGGCCATGGGTTCTAAATTGATGCCGGATGATAAGTTTGAGCAAGCGCAAGCCATGCAGTGGATGTGCTTTGAGCAATACAGTCACGAACCGTTTATTGCCACGTCGCGCTATTGGATGCATGTATTGAATCAAGCGGACGAATATCAGGCTCAGTTAATGGAAAAACGCCCAAAAGGTTACGAGGCGTTAGATGTGATGGAAAAACATTTAAGTCGGCATAATTTTTTTGTGGGCAGTCAACTCTCTGTGGCAGACATTGCTTTGTATGCGTATACCCATGTGGCCCACGAGGGCGGATTTGATTTAAGCGCTTACTCAGCCATTAAAAAATGGTTTGAACGCATAGAGCAAACAAACCATTACATTTCGATTGATCAGTAATGATTTGATGGTTATTACATTTTTGATTAAGGGGCGGCACTGGTGTGATCCAGTGTTTCCACTTCGGCCGGGTGATTTTTGTCACCCAGTTCTGAAATCAGCAT
>CAJXIT010000374.1 GCA_913054055.1 uncultured Thalassolituus sp. | reverse complement strand
TTTTGGACCAAAGGGGCTGTGTACTGCAATAATCAATATGAGTACCCACATCAAAATCTTGATATTGATCTGAATGCATCCACTTTAAAGGGGACGGGTTGTTATCCAGGCCAAGTTGAAGATCAAATTCGTTTAATTTTTTCGCCGGATGATGAATTAAATTTAGACGGAAAAATACTGTGTACCGTGCGCACAGACCCCGGTTGGGCGCCATTGTTTCCTACTGCAGGGGGCATCATTGTCGAGCGTGGTTCAACCTTGTCTCACTCAGCTGTGGTGGCCAGAGAGCTTGGCATTCCGGCGATTGTGGGTGTACCTGAATTAACGAAAATTCTAGGTGACCAAGAACGCATAAAAATGGATGGCGCCACAGGTAAAATTGAGCGCTTGGGTAGCCATGATGATGAGTAAATCATTTGAAGATGGCTTGCCTCAATCGTTTTTTGATGTGGCTTCTGAGGTATATAAAAACGATCCCAATTGGATTCCAGAAAATATTGATGGAATTAAACAACAGTTTTCACCGCACAATGCGTATTTTAACGATGGCTTGGCGAATGTGTTTGTTAAAGAGGGTGTCGCACGGCTGGCCGGTTTTTTTAATCCAAATGTTCTGATTGAAGGTGAGCAGGTTGCTTATTTTGGTTTTTGGGAAACCCATCACGAACTGCCAGTGAATCAAGCGTTATTTTCAAAGTTTGAGCGTTGGGCTGCGTCTTGTGGTGCAACGTCTGTCTACGGGCCTATTAACTTTAATACGTTTCAAAGCAATCGATTGAGAGTGGATAGCTTTCATACAGCGCCATTTATCGATGAACCTTATAACCCCGACTATTACCCAGAGCTTTTACACGCATTAGGCTACCAATCAAAATATGATTATGTGACAGCGCTGAATACCAGTGTTGATACTTTGGTTGATCAAATTTCTTCACCATTTAAAGCGGTAAAGTCCAGCATTCCTGAAGCGTTTTCATTTGAACACCTAACGGGCGATGTTTGGATGGAAAATTTGAAACAGTTGTATCCACTGGTGGATGCTATCTTTCAAGAAAATTTTGCTTATACAAAAATTAGCTGGGAAAGCTTTAAACTAGCATGTGGTGATCGTTTTGCTAAAAAACTGTGCCCTAAAACGTCTGTTATTGTGTGGGATAAAGACCGAAATATTGCTGGGTTTTTCATCACTTATCCGGATTATTCATCATTGGTGAATCAAAGTACGGATGATCCAGAATCTATTCAGAATGTAAGTTACCAAAAGCATTATTCTCAGTTAAAGCAGCCACGTTTATTGTTGGCAAAAACGTGTGGTGTGGCACCAAAATATCGTTCTTACAAATTGTTTCCGCTTATGAGTATGCAACTAACACTCTGGGCAAAAGGTTTGTATGAGCATATTGCCAGTGCCATGGTGCGCGATGACAATGTTTCCATGAGTTTTTATAAAAGCTTAGAAGCGGGTGGCAATCAAGATTTTGTCACACGACGTTATCGCTTATTTAGCAAAGCTTTGTCAGTGAATGAGGTGCCCAATGAATAATCATTTTCAAGATGATGGGAATTTTGTCACACGTTTTTTTAATCAGGCGAATCAGTCTTATGACAAAACGGCATTAATTCTTCCTAACATGGAAGGTCAGGTGTGCTTATCTGAAACGTCCATTAGCTATGGGGCACTGCTTAACCTAGTTAATCACTATCAAACACTTTGGGCCAAAAAAGGTTGGCGATCCGGGGATCGAATCATTGTGGTGATTAAACCCAGTAAAGAGCTGTATGCCATTTCCTTATCGCTATTATCCATGGGGATGGTGCCGGTGTTTATTGATACCGGTATGGGTCGTAACAAAATTGAGATGGCGGTGAAGGATTCCGGTGCCAAAGCCATTATCAGCATGAAGGCACTGTTAAAGTGGTATTGGCTAATGCCATTTTTGTGGCCGTTAAAAAGGTATTGCATTGATGGTAGGGGATTGGGGTATCAAAACGTCACAAAAGAACTGAGCCTGATTGAAACAAGCCAGCCACTGATTTGTGATCCCCAGTCCGAAACATCACATGGTTTGATTTCATTTACCTCGGGCAGCACGGGTAGACCAAAAGGAGCAGACCGAACGCACTACAGTTTGATTCAGCAGCACCTTGCCATAAGAGATCACTGGCCTGATGAACAAACCGATATTGATTGCCCGTGTTTTCCAGTGATGGTGCTGCACAATTTAAGTTGCGGTATGACCACCGTCGTGCCTAAAGTGGATCTGGCTGAACCAGCCGGAGTTAACGCCGAACAGGTTATTAAACAATTACGCAAAGAAGGGGTAACACGTTTAAGTGGTGCCCCTGCGTATTTATCTGCATTGGTTGAGTATTTGGCGAAACAAGATAGCCCTGATAATACGATTTCAAACATCACTAGCCTAGTAGTGGGTGGCGCAACCGTGTCCAAACAATTGGCTAAAGGCATTCAACAGCATTTCCCGAATGCCCATTCCAGAATCGTTTATGGGTCCACAGAAGCTGAACCTATTTGTGACCTTAATATCGATGAATATCTAGCTGAAGCTTCTAACGGGTATTTGGTTGGGCATGTGGCTTCTCAAATAGATTTACTGGTTTCAGATCTAAGCGGATTAAAGTCTGAAGGCGATATATGCGAAAAGGATCTATTTGATCGACGCTGCCAATCAACACAAGTGGGCGAAATATTTGTCAGTGGCAATCATGTATTGAAACAGTATGTGGATAATCCTGCGGCTAATCGTGAAAATAAAATTCCTCGATCGGGTGTGGCACCGACCAAAGCGGTATGGCACCGCACTGGCGATACCGGTTACTTGGATCAAAAAGGACGTTTGTGGTTATCAGGGCGCAGTAAAGATGTATTGAATGTTAATGGGCGTTCCATACAACCTTACCCGATTGAACGAATCCTGGACGATCACCCCTTGTTTAAACGGTGTGCATTAGTGGATCATCAATCTAAGATTTACTTATTTCTTGAAATGAGCGATGCCTTACAAAGCACGGACGACTTATATTTAAATACGAAAAATACTCTGCATGCCTTATTGGTCGAATCAGGATTACAAGACCTGTCTGTCATAGAGGTTGATTCCATTCCCACAGATAAACGCCATAACAGCAAAGTGGATCGGCCTCAGTTACAACAATGGCTAATAAATAAAAAAACGTATAACTCCACTCACTTGTCACTTAATTTTCAAGGAAGATCGTAATGAAATTAATGGATACACAATTTATTGTTAAATTAAATAGGGTGGATTTAATTACACTGTCCAGTGTATTAACGACATTCGTATCGATGGCTTATGCCATGGATGGATACCTATATTTTGCAATGGCGCTGCTGTTTATTGCAATGACGGCCGATGCGGTTGATGGCATTTTAGCTAGAAAATGGGGGCTAGAAAGAGAATTTGGTCGCTACCTTGATGGCTTTATGGATGTGCTTATTTATTTAGTTGTGCCCAGTATTATCATGTTGCAATGGGGATTTAATGGATTCTGGAGCATTTTTATACTATTGATGATTGCGTGTGGCTGCATTCGTT